>CAYUKF010000073.1:0-8203 GCA_964445215.1 uncultured Thiotrichales bacterium | reverse complement strand
AGTCCCTTGTTATTAATGATGCGTTGGACGGATATGCGCACCAATGCCGGGGTTGCTGCGGCGTTTGTATTAACAAATTCACTAGCGGGTTTGGCAGGTTATATGACAGCCAACACGGTGTGGCCAGATCATATCGTTGAATATGTCATTGTTGTGGTGCTAGGGGCGTTGATCGGGTCAGAGCTTGCAGTCAGGCGTTTAAGCTCGTCGCGAATGCAATCGATATTGGCATTGGTGCTGGTAGTAGCCGCAATAAAAATGATAGCAATGCATTCAGGCTAGCTTGCGTTACTGGCCACTTTAAGTTTTTGTCCCGGTTTAAGGTATTTGTTTTTATCCAAAGAATTCCAATTCACCAAATCATTGATGCTGACTTTAAAGCGTCGTGATATCCGGTCTAGTGAATCACCGCGACGTACGGTGTAGTGCTCGGCTTGCCGCTTGGCTTGTTTGCCGTGCGGCCAGACAACCAGCTTGCGGCCAGGTTTAAGAATGCTTTTTTTGCTGAGCCCATTCCAGCGTGTTAGCTTGGATATGCTCACCCCGTAACGGTTGGCGATTTTCCACAGGCTGTCACCGCGGCGAACAGTGTAATTTACCTTGTAGCCAGAGCCCGAATTTTGGGCGCGCATAAGTCGTTGACTTGCGCTGAGCACGTAGCGATCAGCGGCTTTTACAGCAACGGGGATCATCAGCTCTCGACCTGTACGAATCGTGTTGCTGCGTAGGTTATTAGCGTGTTTAAGTACGCTAACCCGCGTGCGATATTTGTCAGCGATATGGCTGAGTGTTTCACCCGAGCGAATCTTATGCCGCTGCCAGGTAATACGTTGTTCTTTTGGATGTGCGGCAAGCGCTAATGTAAATTGTTTTGCCTTGTTAAGTGGCAAGACAATGTGATGTGGACCGTTGGGGTCAGTCGCCCATTGATTAAAACCAGGATTAAGTCGATAAATTGTTTCTAGTGGTACTTCAGAAAGTTGTTCTACCAGTGCCAGGTCAATTTGTGAGCCAATGTCAACGCGAGTAAACCGTGGTGAGTTGGGTATGGCTTGTAATGTGATGCCAAATTGATCTGGCTGCTTAATGATTTGGGAAACTGCCAGTAAGCGTGGTACATAGTGTCGTGTTTCGCGTGGCAGGGGTAGCGACCAGAAATCAATGGCCTTGTTTTGTTTGCGATTGCGACGAATCGCTTTACGTACGGTACCCTCGCCTGCATTGTAAGCAGCAAGTGCGAGCAACCAATCATCAAATTCATCATGCAAATTTTGCAGATAATTCAAGGCGGCATCGGTGGCGGCATAAGTGTCGCGGCGGCCGTCATACCACCAGTTTATTTTCAAACCGTAATGACGTGCAGTGCCTGGTATAAATTGCCAAATACCGGCAGCACGACTGGGTGAATAAGCAAAAGGTTGGTAGGCACTTTCTACGATGGGTAACAGTGCTAGCTCCATTGGCATATTGCGACGTTTGAGTTCTTCGACAATGTAGTGAAGATAGGGCGTTGCACGTTTAGAAACACGATGGAGATAGTTTGGGTGACGAGTGAAATTGCGCAATTCAGTCTGAATGCGTTGATTATCCTTGAAGGTGATGCCGTAGCCATGAGGGATGCGCTGCCAGACATCAGTCCAGTCAGGTATCGGCTGTATGGTTTTTTTAGCCGGTGCAGTTTTAGCGATAATACGGTGCAGCGGAGTGGGAATTTTGCTGTCTGTAATAGGTGTATTGGCGGCAATTGCAGGCGTGTTATTGACTATAGTTTTTGTGTTGACGCCATTTTCTGGTGCGATTTGGAGCTCGATCAATGGCGAGTAGTCGCTTGTGCAAGCGTAGAGCAAGCAAGCCATACTACCTATAATAACTGCCTGATACGGCTTCTTCATCAATAATGTATTGTTTTTTATCATAATAAAAATAAATAATGGTAGCCTTAGAACTGATCTTTCCAACGACGTAATACGGTAAATACGTCAATCTCTGTTGTTACTGATATATCGGCGTATGCACTGGCGGATTGAGCAATTTCTGGTTTTGCACAACGCAAAAACGGGTTGGTCGCTAATTCTTCACTCAGCATTGACGGTAAACTGGGTTGCTTGTTGTCACGCAGAGCGGAGACGGACTCAATACGATTTGCTATCGCCTGGTTACTCGGCTCAACTGTTTGCGCAAAAGCCAGATTGGCCAGTGTGTACTCGTGAGCACAATAAATCTTGGTATCTTGCGGTAACTTGGCCAGTCTTTGCAAGGAACCAAACATCTGTTTGGCGCTACCTCCTTGCTTGATACGGCCACAACCACCAGCGAACATAACATCACCCACGAAGGCATGGCCTGAAGTAGTGTTTTCTTGGGTATAAAAGGCCAGATGGCCAAGGGTATGACCTGGCACTAACATTGCCTTAAATTTTAGCAGCGGGGTGATCGTAATCACCGCATTGTCATCGAGCGGATGGCTAACGCCCTCAATAGTATCAACGAACGGACCATAGACAGGTGCTGGATGTTGTGCGATAAGAGCGCCAATCCCCATGACGTGGTCGTAACATTTGTGGGTAATTAATACCGCGCTAAGAGTGAGTTGTTTTTGTTTTAGGAAGGTGAGTACGGGCTGAGCATCGCCTGGGTCAACCACCACGGCATGATCAAGCGCACCACCGGCTTGTGTCGCGTGGCGTATTAGCCAAACATAGTTGTCATTAAATATTGGGATTGGTTGGACATTAATCATAGCTAGGGAGGAAGAGTGCTTTGGTTACGATTAGTATTGGCGCTATTATAGCGTGAGACAAGTGAATGGATGATAAATTGGACACAGTGCAGTGAAGCGTAAGCAAACAGTCGAGGAGAAAAGCAGAGCATTAACCCGCTGGTATCAACAGCCCTTAGGGCAGCGCTTGCTTAATGCCGAGCAAGATTTGCTTGATCAAGTGCTGCCAGAATTATTTGGCTATCACCTTATACAGCTGGGTTCGCCTACGGTAAATGATTTGTTACGTAACAGCCGTATCCATCACCGTAGCATTATCGATGAATGCCCATCAGCACCGCGTGCGACTTGCTGCGCTGCGGCTGATGCCTTGCCTATTGATTCCGATAGTGTCGACGTTGTGGTAATGCCTCATACCTTGGAATATGCTGCAGACCCACACCAGGTGTTGCGTGAAGTTGATCGTATATTAATTCCTCAAGGACATGCTGTGATCATGGGTTTTAACCCCTGGAGTCTTTGGGGTGGTTGGCGTGTGGCGGCCAAGTTTGGCAATTGTTTTCCATGGAATGGGCATTTTCGTAGCATCGCACGCATTAAGGATTGGTGTAAATTGCTTGGTTTTGATACGCTCTCTTGCCACCATTATTTTTATCGCCCACCCATTAAACACAACGGTATTATGAGCAAGCTGCAGTTTATGGAACGTGTTGGAAATAAGTGGCAACCGCCTTTTGCCGCAGGCTATCTGTTATTAACACGTAAATGTGAATCTATGTTGACGCCAGTTCGCCCACGTTGGCCAGCACGCCAGCATTTGCTCGGAGCCAAGGGTTTGGTGCGACCTGCTGCCAGAGGCAATGTTCATTATTTATATCCGAACGCAAAGAATGACTGAACTAGAAATGACTGCACCAGAAATGATTGAAACAGTAGAGATTTATACCGACGGCGCTTGTCGCGGTAATCCAGGCCCGGGCGGTTGGGGTGTTTTTTTACGCAAAAACCAACACGAAAAAGTCCTCTACGGTGGTGAGCCAGCAACGACCAATAATCGAATGGAGTTGATGGCTGCTATTGTCGCTTTAGAAAGCTTAAAGCACGGTTGTAAAGTGCGTTTATTGACCGATTCCAAATACGTTATGGATGGCATTACTCAGTGGATGGCCAACTGGAAGCGCCGCGGTTGGAAAACAGCAAATAAAAAACCGGTTAAAAATATTGATCTTTGGCAACGGCTTGATGCTGCAGTGGCGCGTCACCAAATCGACTGGGTGTGGGTTAAAGGCCACAGCGGCGAGCCGGGTAATGAACGTGCTGATGTGCTTGCCAATCGTGGTATCGATGAAATGCAGGCAGCGCAAGTTAGCTGAGGGTGATATTTTTAACCAGAGCTTCCCTAGCCCGCATTTCTCACCAGGATGACGAGTTCTCGCTTGATCTTTGGTTCTACAACGAATTTTCTTCGGTCGGAAATACAGCCCGTATTTCACTGCCTCAGAAGATCTACTGTAAAATAAAATCTCGTCGCAATCATCTTGCCCTCTGGCGAGAAATGCGGGCTAGGCGTACGCTAGTTCAGGTCTTACTTTAGATTTAAATTTATTTCTTAATTCTTCAGCAACTGTATGCTCATTTAAAGACGTAACAAGTTCCCTGCCCACTGCGTAAGCTAAATTCACAGGCACAGCATTGCCAATCTGTTTATATACTTGATTCATGCTTCCTTCAAACAGCCATTCGTCTGGGAAAGTTTGTATTCTTGCATACTCTCTAGTTTGAAAGGGGCGCGTCCTATCTGGGTGGCATCTTTCTGTCTGTTTTTGTGCCGGTGAGGTTGTTAATGTTAAGCAAGGCTCATCCCAGCTAATGCGTCTTGCCATACCCGTTTTTCCACCACCCAAATAGTAACTTTTAAGCATATATTCTTTTTGCACTTCAATTGGTAAGTCACGCCAATAACCGCCAGGAGGTATTATATCCATAATTTCTTTTTTTCTGGCGGGGTACTCTTGCCCAACAGATTCAGCAACATCTGTATCAAAAAGTTCGCCAGATTTAAGAGCCGAAGATAAATTCATCATTTTATTATCAGGCTTAGGATAATTAAACCCAATTCCACTACCTTTTTTGATGCCTATTAAAAAAAGCCGTTCTCTTTTTTGTGGCACTTTATAAAACACAGCTTTTAGCACTTTAGGCATTAAAACGTCATAACCCAATTCTTCTAAAATTTGAATCATTGATTGTAGGGTTTTTCCATTCTCGTGAGACACAAGGCCTCTAACATTTTCTCCAACACAAATTAACGGCTCTACTTCCTTAACCGTTCGGGCAAACTCATAAAACAATGTGCCTCGAGCATCATCTAGCCCTCTTTTTTTGCCTGCATAGCTAAACGCCTGACAAGGGAAACCGCCCGTTACAATATCAATCTGGCCTTTGTGGTCTTTAAAAGATATTTTTGCTACATCACCCTCAATAACATTCCAATGTGGGCGATTTTTACGCAATGTTTTACAAGCCCAAGGGTCAATTTCGTTCAATAACTTACACGACAATCCCGCCTTTTCAAGTCCTAAAGCTAACCCACCAGCACCAGCAAATAATTCTAAAACAGAAAAAGATTTTATGGGTACATTGTAGTCTGCAATTGTTTCTCTTACACTGTGAACCAAGTCTACATCGACATAAGGTTTTAAAGACTCTGGTGAATAAACTCGGTATGCATTTGGCATTCGAGTCGCTTTTAGTTTGCCATTTTCATCCCACCGCCTTAGTGTTTGTTTAGATACCGACAGCATCTCTGCTGTTTCTGATAAAGAATAGTAATTTTTCATGCTAAGGTTGTCCAACGTTATACATGGTTATTAATAATAAGCGGTTTTGGATATGAATCAAGCAGAAAAAGACATTATTTTAAAAAAGGCGCAAAAATGGTTTAAAGACAGCATCGCTGAAAACCATATTAGAAATACAAAAAAACTAAAAGACGCATCAGAGTTCGACATAAACCCATTTTTAGCCGTTTACTTATCTAATTTTCTTACAGGCGAAGCAAAACCAGAAGGTATTGCTAAAGCTCTTGTGTATCCACGCGCCTTAGGCACGTCAATAACGACTTCTTTCGGTACAAATATGCAGAAATTTACTAATGAGGTCTTATCTTCCTTTGGCAGTACAACCTCTGGCATTGACATCGAGTTCATCGACCAGACAAACAAAAATAAAATTTATTGCCAACTTAAATCTGGACCAAACACCATAAATAAAGATGACGTTGAAACAATAGCAGGGCACTTTAAAAAGGTGATTCATCTTGGGCGTACAAACAATTTACGGATTACGCATGATGATATGGTTGTTGGAATAATCTATGGTGATACTGCCAGTCTAAATGGTCACTACAAACGAATTATCACCGATTATCATTACCCAATTTACGTCGGCCACGATTTTTGGCACAGGCTAACTGGCGATAAAGATTTTTACACAGACTTAATACATGCCATAGGTAAAGTAGCAGAAGAAGCTGATTTTACGGAAGAATTAAAAGAAGTAATAAAAGACCTTGCTGAAACACCGGAAGTTAAGCGACTAGCAAAATAAATTTAACCATACACGTAGCGCAACGTTGACCATTTTATCCGCCGCTTCGTTGCGCTATGCTCTGTATAAAATGGTAGGTTAGCAAAGCATTATGCGACAAATTGTATTAGATACTGAAACCACTGGCCTTGATCCGACACAGGGGCATCGTATTATCGAAATTGGTTGTGTTGAGCTAGTAGACCGCCGTCGCACCGGTAATGACTACCATCAGTATATCAAGCCTGATCGTGACATCGACCCTGGAGCGATGGAAGTCCACGGTATCAGCAATGAATTCCTTGAAGATAAGCCTTATTTTGCTGATATCGCCGACGATTTTTTTGCCTATATAAAAGGCGCTGAGTTAATTATTCACAATGCCCCCTTTGATGTCGGCTTTGTCGATCACGAGTTTAGCAAAGTGGGTATGCAGAAAATCGACGGTCAGTGCAGCGTTACCGATACCTTAGTTATGGCGCGTAAGCTGCATCCTGGCCAACGTAATAGCCTCGATGCGCTATGTGGTCGTTACAACATTGATAATTCGTCTCGTCAGCTACATGGCGCTCTGCTCGATGCTGAAATCCTTGCTGATGTTTATTTGGCCATGACTGGTGGTCAAGTCAGTATGTTGCTCAGTGGAATACAGGAATTCAGTGCCCTCAGTAATGAGGCAATCCGTCGAATCGATGCTAATCGCCCGCCTCTGGTCATTATTTCTGCTACCGAAGAAGAAGAAATTGCTCATTCCCAGCGATTGGACTTTATAGAAAAGCAAAGCGGCCGCTGTATGTGGAGACAATGGCAAACAAACTAGGGTCTGTTGACGTTTCATTTCTATCACTGTTGCGCCTGAAAAAGCGCCAATCAAGGCACGAGGAGCGTAGTTTGGTCATGCCAAATAAGCAACGAGTAACGCCGAGTGGCGCTTTTTCAGGCGCAACCCGAAGGGTTGGGGACCTTTCCCCGTCTCACTGCGTTATCAGTCGCTTATTTGGCGCAACCAAACCGTGCTCCTTCCGCCTTGTTAGCCGAAAAAAGGTCTCCAGCAGTGATAAAAATGAAACGTCAACAGACCCTCGAGAAAATTAAAGTGACACCCAAAGTAATATCAAGTGAACGACGCCGTGCGCAACGCATTGTTAACGACCAAAGTCATAGCCATGTTCTATTACGACTCCACGTTGGTGACGATGGTCAAGAGACCGTCCACGCAGCGGACGTATCTATAAGTGGTATTGGTCTCAAAGCGTATTCATCGATACGTATTGGCACTCCGGTACAGTTAGAGTTTAATGCCGGTGATTGTGATATCACGCGTTATGGCAAGATTACCTGGTGTTCAAAAGAAAGCGATCAAAGCGAATCGCAAGAGGGTAGGTCTTTTCGTCTAGGTGTGAGTTTTGAAGCCAATGACGCTGAAGCCGACACCCTATTCTATTTGGCTATTAAACAGCGCATCGTGAGACCCGACTAGTGTGTGTTAACAGGCCGCTCTGGGCAGCTGGTCATTTCTTATCCGCCTAGAGGGCGTTGCATTAAATCTGCATTGATCGTCAAGTGCGCACCAATACTGGCGGCATAGCCTAAAGCAATTGCCCAAGTCCATTTTAAGTGGCCAAAGAAAGTATAAACCCCGCGCGCTTGCCCCATCAGCGCCACACCTGCGGCAGAACCTACCGATAATAAGGAACCACCAACCCCTGCTGTCAGGGTAACCAGCAACCATTGGCCAGTCGACATGTCTGGGTTCATGGTAAGCACAGCAAACATCACCGGTATATTATCGACAATTGCCGATACAAGGCCGACTAGAATATTGCTTGTTGTCGCACCCAAGCCATCGTACATCGCGATAGAAAGTGATGACAAATAGCCTAAGGTGGCTAAGCC
>CAYUKF010000072.1:0-8261 GCA_964445215.1 uncultured Thiotrichales bacterium | reverse complement strand
TTAGCCTCTGTTTTGTTATCATCGCCATGGCGGGGTGCGCCGCGTTGACATTAACGTTACTAAAACGTGGCTACAAGCTACGTCACTAATCTAAGGAGCCTCTGATCAAGTCATGAACGGGAGCTATAAGCCCAAAATATCCAACTGCGGCGTTACCAATCTTATCAATAGCCCCGCTATTGACTACGATTGGCGCCTTGCATTTAAATATTTTGAACTTATATCTCTCCGCCCAGACTTAATCAGAGGCTCCCTGAGCACTGGAACCAGCGAATGAGTAAAGTTAATTTGTCGACGCGTTTTCGCGGCTTTCTACCCGTTGTGGTCGATGTCGAAACAGCAGGCTTTGACGCCAAAAAAGATGCGCTATTGGAAATAGCTGCGGTGATGATTACTGTCGGCGAAAACAATCAATTAATAACAGGTGAAACCCATGCCTGCCATGTCGAACCCTTTACTGGTGCCAACCTTGATGAGGCAGCACTTGCCTTTAACAAAATCGACCCTTACCATCCCTTTCGCATGGCACTTAGTGAACGTGATGCGCTGAACAAAATTTTCAAGCCCATACGCCAGGCAATTAAACAGCACCAATGCACACGCGCCATATTAGTCGGTCACAATGCCTTTTTTGATCTAGGTTTTTTAAATGCGGCGGTCGAACGCAGCGGCGTCAAACGCAATCCATTTCATCCCTTTAGTAATTTTGATACCGTGTCGCTAGCCGGACTTGCTTACCAGCAGACAGTGTTAGCAAGAGCCGTTCAAGCGGCGGAGATCGAATGGGATCAATCAGAAGCGCACTCTGCCATCTATGATGCACAAAAAACAGCAGAATTGTTTTGTAAAATCGTTAATCGCTGGGACGCGCAAATTGGCGCCCCAACCATGACACAGCAGCCAGGCTAGGAGTCGCTAGCGCTGCTCGCCTCCGCAACAGGCAACATCTTTTGCAGATCGCCTTGCTCGTAAAGCTCAAGCATGATGTCGGAACCACCGACTAACTCGCCCTTAATGAACAACTGGGGGAACGTAGGCCAGTTTGAATATTGCGGCAAGTTAGCGCGCACTTCCGGCTCTTCGAGCACATTGACACTGGTAAACTTGACACCACAATTAGACAAAATTTGTGTCGCTTGTGACGAAAAACCGCATTGTGGAAAGGTTGGCGTGCCTTTCATAAACAGCACAACGTCATTGTCTTTTACGGTCTTGTCGAGTTGACCCATGATATCCATAGTTTTATTCCCAGTTAATCGGTATTAGCAAAGGAGCCTCTGATGTGTCTGGGACAATGAGATTGCCGACTAACATTGTTCAGATCGAGGCACGAATCGTAGCCAATAGTGGAGCTATTGGCAAGGTTCGTAACAAAGAGCTGAACAATGTTAGTCGGCAAGGTCGTGTTCACATGACACATCAGGGGCTCCTAGGATATTGGGCGATTCTAACGCTTTTCAAGCCTCATCGCCCACTTCAGGGGGCTGCCAGCACCCTCCTGATGGTGTTTGAATGCGTAAACGCTGGCCTGTCTTGGCGATAAAGCTGGTTTTACCCGGCAGCTGCTCGCCATCGAGCCAATTTTTACCAACTCGTCCTTCGCTAGCGCCATGCAAACCCCACGGTGCTGTGGTTCTTCGCTCTGTCAGCAGTGTCACTTCGGTATCATGCAAAAACTCGTATTCGCGGATGAGGCCACGCTCCCCTGATGTCCCTTTGTCACTGCGCCATCATCACTGATGTCACTGTCACAGGCTTCATTGGACACAAGCTGATAACGGCTAATGCGTAGCGGATAATGCATTTCTATACTCTCTACAGGCGTATTTTGAGTATTGGTCATATGCAGTTGGACGCCGCTAGCACCCTGCCCCAAAGGACCTGCCTCCGCACCACCGCCAATGGTTTCGTAGTAATCCCAAGTCACCCCCGTTGCGTCACCCACGCTAGCCCCACTGACGCTGCCTAAAGCAACATTGTTCATAGTGCCTTGGCTGGCTGAGGGAATCCGCTCTGGCAGGGCTTGAGCCAGCGCGCCCATCACAACATCGACCAAGCGCATACTAGTCTCAACATTGCCCGCAGCAACTGCTGCACCCGGCTCCGGGTTCAACAAACTGCCGCGCGGAACAATCAAATTGATGAGGCAAAAACTACCAGCACACGCTGGCGTATTGGCTAGGGGGGCGTTCTTAATCAATAAGGCCGCCTAATTAAACAGCGAAATACAGAGTAAACCGCTGCCGCAACCACCGAGAGCGGACAATTAATATTGCCAGCAACCTGTAATGCAGAACCAGAGAAGTCGGCCGTGACGTTACCGTCAGCAATATCAAGGCGTAGGGCGATCGTAATATTGTCGTTGCCCTGCCCATCATCGTCCATCACATCACGAAAATGGTAGGTTCCTGCCGGAATAGCGCCAATTCCTGCTTGCGCCATGCGCTGACCGTAAGCGTTCAAGGCATTGAGTGCTGATCTATAATTATCAGCCGTACCAAGCTGTTGGATTAACATGCCAAGGCGCTTGCAACCCGTCATGTTGGCACTGGTTTGTGCCATAAGGTCTGCGCGACCATGCTGCGGGGTTCTAAACCGATGCAAAACCGAGTTTACGACCTCTTCTTCGATAACACCTTGAACCATAAATCGTGTTGGCGCAATCACCACACCTTCTTGCGACAAACGGCTGGCAATGGGCATCGACCCTGCCGACTCCGCACCAATGTCGGTATGATGTGCCCTGTTGGCAACAAAGCCGCAGAGCTCACCAGCGACAAATACTGGCGCAATGACGGTAATATCTGGCAAGTGAGTGCCACCAAGATAGGGGTCGTTGAGCCACACCATATCGCCATCGCGCTAATCAAAGCGTTTGACCAAATCCGCCATAGCGTAAGCCATGCTACCGAGGTGCACCGGAATATGCGCCGCTTGCGCAGACAACGCGCCAACACCATCAAAAATCGCGCAGGAATAATCGAGCCGATCTTTGATATTAGGTGACAAGGCTGCTCGTTGCAGTACCAAGCCCATCTCATCGCAGACAGCGTCAAAGCGTTGGTGAAATAAAGCAAGTTCGACTGGGTTCATGGTCAAGAGCCTAGTGTCCTGTCATACATCTAATGATGCTCTCAGAACCCCGCAAACACGTCAAGGCAAGGCGCAGTCCGCAGAGAATGGCTAGCTCCCTTCGGGCAAGACGGGCAGCACCCATCTGCGTTGTTGCGCTCGCTTGAATTAGCCACCGCTAGTCCTGCGCTCACGCGCCTTGCATCTGCGCGCTGCCCGTTTTGCTGAGTGCGTCATTAGATGTATGACAGGACACTGGCAGCCACAATCGTGGTAAGCCACTAGCTCGCATTTTTCACGGCGTATTACGAATATCGCGCCGCAGATTTAATGTCACAAGGAATTTTCTGAAAGCGCGGGCTAGCCGTGCGTATTTCCAACTGAAGAAAATATCTTGCCGGGTCAATGATCAAGCGAGATCTGTGACAACCTGTGAGAAAGGCGGGTTACACCTTATCAAACATAAGACGAGCTTCTAAGGTACTGATATAATCCTTCACTAACAGGCTATTGAAGATAACCAGTGCGGCAGCCTTCTGACTGCCGTTTCTTTTTTTAGGGAAAACGCAGGAATCAATACATAAAGTGACCGGCTTAATGGCTAATTACTCGCGACTTCCCGTCAGTTTTCGCCATGGCAAAGGCTGCTGGTTATGGGATGATGCGGGCGAAAAATACCTCGATGCCTTATCCGGCATCGCCGTTTGTGGCTTGGGTCATACTCACCCTGCTGTTAGCCAGGCCATCAAAGAACAAGCCGATTTATTGCTACACACCTCTAACCTTTACAATATCGAACCTCAGTTACAACTCGCCACCAAGTTAAATGCCTTATGTGCGACCGAGACCGCCTTTTTCTGTAACTCTGGCGCCGAAGCCAACGAAGCCGCTATCAAGATAGCGCGCCGTTATGGTCATGATCACGGCATCAATAATGCAAAAATAATTGTTATGGACGGGGCATTTCACGGTCGCACACTGGCGACTTTATCGGCAACTGGTAATAACAAGATAAAGCAAGGCTTTGGGCCATTGGTCGAAGGTTTTATTCAAGTACCGTATAACGATATCGATGCTGTTTCGACTCATAGCAATGAGTCCAACGTTGTCGCCGTGATGGTTGAACCCATTCAGGGTGAAAGCGGAATTAATATTCCTAACGAAAATTATCTATCTGAATTACGCAAACTCTGCGATAAAAATGAATGGCTGCTGATGACGGATGAGATTCAATCCGGCATCGGCCGCACTGGTCACTGGCTCGCTGCTCAACGTGTCGGCGTGAGTGCTGATGTTGTTACCCTGGCTAAAGGCTTGGCCAATGGCGTGCCTATCGGCGCCTGTCTTGCGCGCGGTAAAGCGGCAAAGGTATTTGGCCCGGGCTCACATGGCTCCACCTTCGGCGGCAATCCCTTGGCTTGCCGAGCAGCACTGGCTGTCATTGACACCATCAAAGATGACGAGTTAATGCACAATGCCAGCACTATGGGTAACTATTTACTAAACGGATTCAAAACACGCTTATCTAATTTAGCGATTATTAAAGAAATCCGTGGACAAGGTTTACTTATCGGCATTGAGTTGAATAAACCCTGCGCCGAGCTCATCAGCAAAGCGCTTAGCCAGCACTTGCTTATCAATGTGACAGCAGAACGTGTTATACGTCTACTACCCCCCTTAATATTACAACAGACCGAGGCCGACATGATTATTGACACCGTCAGCGAGCTGATTGTTGACTTTGCCAAACAGGTTTAACCATGCCAACCAGACATTTTTTAACGCTCTCCGACCTTAGCCCTGACGAATTGAATGCACTGATTGCGCGTGCCATTGAGCTAAAATCCATACATCATGACAACGGCGTTTACCAGCCACTGAGAAACAAAGTCCTAGCCATGGTGTTTGAGAAATCATCGACACGTACCCGTGTATCGTTTGAGGCAGGCATGATTCAACTTGGCGGTGGCTCGATCTTTCTTTCGCCGCGCGACACACAACTAGGTCGCGGCGAACCCATTGCCGATACGGCGCGTGTACTCTCGCGCATGGTTGATGCCATTATGATCCGTACCTTTGCCCATGACAACGTAGTCGAGCTAGCAAAATATGCTGATGTTCCGGTAATCAATGCGTTGACTGATGACCATCACCCGTGCCAGTTGCTGGCAGATATACAAACCTTTGTTGAGCATCGCGGCAGCATTAAGGGTAAAACGGTTGCTTGGATGGGTGATGGCAACAATATGTGTCATTCTTACATGCAAGCAGCCAAACAGTTTGACTTTAAACTCAACATTGCCTGCCCAGCAGGCTACCAACCTGATACTGAAATTCTGTCTGCTTGGGGCGACAATAGCGAATTGTCTAATAATCCTCACGCTGCATGCAAAGAGGCTGACCTGGTGGTGACCGATGTTTGGGCCAGTATGGGCCAGGAAAGCGAGGCCGATGACCGTAATAAGGTGTTTGCGCCTTATCAGGTGAACGCAGATTTAATGGCACAAGCAAACAACAATGCGCTGTTTATGCATTGCCTACCTGCCCACCGTGGCGAAGAAGTCAGCGCCGATGTTATTGATGGCCCGCAAAGCGTGGTTTGGGATGAGGCTGAGAACCGTCTTCATGCGCAAAAAGCGCTGCTTGAATTTTTGATTCCACATACTAAAAATCAACGAGCCTCTGATTAATTCTGGAGCAGCGATATTGGTGACTGAAATTTTTCAGATCGAGGCGCGAATCGTACCCCAAGGGCACTTCCTGCGGGGCGCAGTCAATAGGGGGTCTATTGATAAGATTCGTAACAAAGAGCTGGAAGATTTCCGTCAGCAAGGCCGCGTTCCACGAATTGATCAGAGATTCCTTAACCGCAGATTCAAATAATGAGCGCTATCGTCGAGGTAAAATCAATTAGTTGCCGCTACCGCAAAGAAACGGTATTAGATCGGCTTTCATTTCACGTCAATAGTGGCCAGATTGCCTGCCTGCTTGGCCCTTCAGGTTGTGGCAAAACCACCGCACTGCGTGCTATTGCCGGGCTCGAACCCATCAATGAAGGTGAAATTCATCTGCGTGGCAAACAAGTATCCAGCGCCAAACAAACTGTTGCACCGGAAAAACGTAAAATCGGCATGGTCTTTCAGGACTATGCCTTGTTTCCGCATATGGACATCGCTGGCAATATTAGTTTTGGTCTACGTAAACACTCAGCATCGCAACGCCGTAAGCGCGTCGCCGAGCTACTAGCGACAGTTGGCTTGCCTGACTATCAAGAGCGCTATCCTCATGAGCTGTCAGGTGGCCAGCAACAGCGTATCGCACTTGCCCGCGCCCTTGCTTCTAAGCCTGACTTAATCCTTATGGATGAGCCTTTTTCAAATCTCGATGTCGAGCTGCGTGAACAATTAAGCCACGAAGTGCGGAAAATATTAAAATCATTAAACACCAGTACAATCATCGTCACTCATGACCAACAAGAGGCCTTTGCCATTGCCGATGTCATCGGTGTTATGCAACATGGTCGTATTTTGCAATGGGATACCGCATTTAATCTTTATCATGAACCCAACCACCGTTTTGTCGCTGACTTTGTCGGCCAAGGCGTCTTAATGAAAGGCTATTTGGTCTCGGCCAACTCTGTTGCGACAGAAATCGGGCTGATCCACGGGAACCGTGCCTACGCCTGGCCCAAGGGAACCGAGGTCGATGTGCTGCTAAGACCCGATGATGTCGTGCCTGATACCAATGCAGACCTTAAAGCAAAGGTCGTGCACAAGGCGTTTAAGGGTGCTGAAATCATGTATACCTTAAAACTGCCCACCGGCAGCAAGGTATTGTCACTATTTCCAAGCCATCAAGATCATGCTATTGGTGATCTTGTTGGTGTCCGTATCGCGGCAGATCATTTAGTGGCATTTAATTATACTTAGATAGAGAACCTATTAGTTCTCATATGAGAACTAATAGGCATTCTTATGAGTAAAGCCTCTAAAAATAGTCTTCAGAACAATCTGCGCATCCAGCCACACCGACCAATTATTAATATATTCAAGGTCGCACTCAACACGTTTCTGCATTTTCTCCAACGTATCCGTTTCACCACGCCAACCATTGACCTGCGCCAAGCCTGTAATGCCTGGCTTAACCTTATGACGCAACATATAACCACTGATTAAGCCGCGATACTCTTCGTTATGCGAAACAGCGTGCGGCCTGGGCCCGACAATCGACATGCTACCCAACAAAACATTAAAAAATTGCGGCAATTCATCCAGCGACGTACGGCGCATAAATGCACCAAATTTGGTCACACGAACATCATCTTTGGTTGCTTGACGAACCTCAGAACCGTTCTCTTCAACCGTCATACTACGAAATTTAAACACCTCGATCATCTCACCATTAATACCGTAACGTCGCTGTTTAAAAATTACCGGGCCAGGAGAAGTTACCTTAACAGCTGTCGCAATAAACAACATTGGCAAGGCAATAAGCGTCAATATGCCACTTGTCACGACCACATCAAATGAACGCTTTAACCAACCATCAATGCCGTAAAACGGCGTGTCATAGATGCTAACAACTGGCAGACCACCTATATTTCCCCAACGCGCACTGAGCAGATCGAACATAAAAAAGTCAGGGACAATATAAACCGATGCGGTCGTATCTGCTAATTGCGAGACCAACATTTTAATACGCTCTTCTGCGCGCATGGGTAGCGCGATGAATACGACATCAACATCACCTTCGCGTGCCGCACGTACCAAGTCTTCCAGAGTACCTATAACAGGCAAGGGGTCATCTACTAATGGCCGCGGGCCACCACTCTTGCGGTCATCGTAAAAACCAACGGGTTTCATACCCATATTCTGCGAATTGATCATGGCATAAGCGACTTGCTTACCAAGATCACGAGCGCCAGCAATCGCCACGCGACGCACGTTCCAACCACGCCTATACAACTCACTTTGTAGGCGCAGCAAAGCGGCATGCCAAAGAATCAGCAGTATTGGTGTAATAGCAAACCAGGTAAATAAGGTAAGGCGAGAATACTCGGCCGACGTTTTGGTTGCGTAACCAAATAATAAAAGGCCCATAACGACTAACAGCCAGATAGAGCAAACCTTAACAGCACGCCGACCTAAAGACAGCGAATTAAGATCGGTATAAACACGCTGCACACTAGC
>CAYUKF010000071.1:0-8302 GCA_964445215.1 uncultured Thiotrichales bacterium | reverse complement strand
GCTAACACAGAAGCGGCGAGCAAACTCGTTGATGAATGGTGCAATCCACCTAAGCCGCAAGAGGCCGAAAGAGCAGATGGGGCGGCTCAGCCCCAATAATTGGGCAACAATCAGCGCCTGGATTTGATTGCTTTTACCCAATTTTCCAATGCCTCGATATCTTGTTTAAGTTCCTCAGGTTCTGGTACGTCTTGCGGTGCTGCAGCCGCCTGATCGTGTCCGGGAAGCCATTTGGAACATTTTGTCATACTAGCTTCTATAGCCTGACAATCCTCCGGAGTAATATCAGCAATCACTTCAATCTGCCGAGTTTGCACACCAACTCTGAAGCGCTCAACGACACCGTTTAACAATATCTCTTCAAGGCCACGCTCCCAGGACTCTCTTAATTGGCCGTAAATAAGAACAGCCTCTTTTTCATACGCGGCTTGGCGGCCCTCACAAAACCGTTTATTCGCTGCTTGCAAGTTGTTCTTTAATACACCAATTCTTTTCTTTACTGCCATTGCTATCCACGGCACTTGCTGCTCACAAATACCTGCGCCTATTGAATGAACTTGCTTGACATGTTGATCCATCATGTCCACATTCTGCTGCTTCGCATACTGCTTTAACTGCAGCAAAAACACGACATCGTGCGTGAATACCATCACTTGCCGGTTTTTTGCTTCCTCGACAAGCCGCTGAGCCACGCTGTCTCGCCATTTATAGTCCAAGGACGATACTGGATCGTCGAACAATATTGCCGATGGATCATCAGCGGTACTTAACTCCGCAAAGAAAGCTGCAATTGATAAACACCGCTGTTCACCTTCGCTGACCACGCGCGGCAACTCAACTCCTGGCGCTCTGGTCAATACCAGTTTGTGATACAGGTTTCCTAGGTCACCACCTGATTCAGTCAGTTCGACTTCCACATGTTTAAACTTGAGGTTTTTCAACTCTTCCTGAAAACTCTTTTTGAGTTTTTCCGTCACGACAACTTTCGTAACAGCAGTGCTCTTTGAAGTGATGCCCTGTGTTTTCGTATCGCTCAAACATAGCCCATAAGCCGCAATTTTCTTTTTCCGGTCAATTTCCCCTAGCACTTGATCTTGGAATTTTCCGAGAATGATCCGAGCTTTTAACTCCTGCAGTTCTGCTTCAATCTTCGCTTTTTCCTCAGCAGAGCCTTCTTTTAGTAGCGCTTTGGCACGCTCATCTAGTTGAACAGCAAGCCCATCAATCTTGCTCACAACCGACGTATATTCAGGAAGATTCTCTGGTATACCGGCCTTTACCTTCAGTCCTTCGATTGCACCGCTGCGCCGATCCTCTGCAACTTTTACTGACGCTTCTAATTTCTCGGCGAGTTCAGCCTCTTCGATCCGTACATCTTCAATAGATTTATCAACCGTATCGTTGCCGACACGCAGTTCATTCAGCTCTTTGTAATGTCTCGCGTACTTACCGCGCGCCTCACGAAATTCTTTCTCCGCCACCGAAACAACAAATATTTCAAATTGTTTCAACCGCTCAGATGCTTGTTCTTTAATATCCTGCTGACATAAAACACATTGCGCACCATCTTCCGTGACAGGGAACTGTTTTCCTGGATAGGCTCCGTTCTCTGAAAACTGCCGTGCCGCTTCCCACATCTCTACCCAGGTATCACCGCCAGTCTCTTTAAGCATTACATCTGGGAACGTCTCCGTACGCAATTTTTGGGTAGCATCTCTCTTTTTTTGAACGTCCTCCTGTTTACTAAATACTCCCTGCACTGCCGCTCCGGACAGAGCAGAATCGACAGACTTCAAATGCCCCACTAGGGAGCGTAGTCGTCCCGCACGTAGCCTTAACTCTTGTGCGGTCTTGGCGGGATCTTTTGCTCTTAAGTCTACCAACTGTTTATCAAGCAGTTGCCGACGCGCATTTTCATCCTCAGATAACGCCGCGAGTGCGACCACCTGCTTCGGGTTCGTCAAAGACGATATACTTGCAACCAATTTCGCTGCTGTAGTGCCTTCAGGCAACTCTAGTGTTTGCAACCCACCAGTACCCAATGCCTTCTGTTCACGCTCAAGCCTCTCTCGAACAGCTTTACTCGACTGAGCCAACTTATCAAATAAATCTAAACCGAACGGTCTGAAGGCAACATCCGTTTTTTCCGTCAAGTACACCGTGGCGGAATGGCTGTCAAACACGCTTACACGTGCTATGGACTCATCACTGCCTTCACCGGCCCATACATGATCTTTCCCATCATCCCCAACCGTGTACTTAATCTCTACTGACATTGTCGGCGGTGTCGAACCAGACACTACGTTACCAAGAATATCTTCAGTTCCGCGTGCCCGGCATGCGCTCTTGAAAATGCGCGTATAACCGGATTTTCCAGCAGCATTGTCACCATACAACACCGTTAAACCAGACCCAAAGCTAACTGTCTGGTTTTCGGCAAGGGCGTTAACGCCACGATGATGATAGATAGACTGAACATTGACCTGTCCAGCTTCGGCATCAGTTGTCGGAAGATTATCTTTCGTAAGAGGGTTGAGTTCTTGGGCCTCAGCCAAACCGTGCTTACTTTTACAGATTTCACACAGTTCTTCGATATCTGTTTCGGTCAATTCGCCACTTGTAGCAAGACGACGCAATGCGTCACGCTGCCAATCAGGCCGTGTTTTTGACCACTCTAATATTGCCCCAAGAACATCCATATATATTTATACCAAACGTGTAAATTAGTTTCTCCTGGCTCTGCCGCTTCTCAAGCCAGTGTACGCCAATCCTGCCCATTACCTTTTTGCGATTTGCAGTACAGGCCCCAGCCCGATGGTTTTTCGGCCTACGGCATTTGTGGTTCATCTTTTTACTTTGAGACCTTTGCACGAGACAATTGACAAGTAAAAATGGTGGACTCACCCTTATTTTCGTTGAGAAACTTGCCAAGACGGACGTATTGGCGGCGTTTTTCGCCTCAATCAGCGCGATTTTCCCTTATTTTTCTTTTGCCACTTGCCTCGCGCAAAGGTCTCACTTCATCTCTCCTTGTACTGACGAAAATTCGTGGCAAGGTCATCAAACGATTTAGGGCTATATTTGTTGAAGCTCTCTTCATCAACAAATACGAAATCATATTTAACGTGCGGTTGCGCCTTGTTAATGTCTTCACACCACTGTTTAAGCCGTTGTGTCTTTAACGGAACATCCAGGTCTTGAAGACCCTTTGTTTCGATGATGAAGACCTCTTTATCATTCTTCTTGACGATAAAGTCAGGGTAATAATTCGATATGTTCCCGTCGGCGTTGACGTAATCAATCTTAAAATGGACAGCCAGATAATTCTTGGCATAAGAGATAATGTCGCCGCACTCTTCAAGAAACGCCGCGAACTGTAGTTCCAGATGGCTATCGCCAATAATCTTATTAAAAATACTCTTCTTCGGAATGATGTATCCCTGCTCTTTTACGACAAAGGGGCGTGTCTGCCGTAATTTAATAGTGTCACGGATTTTCGCATCCCCCCGCTCCTGCACTGTCAAAGCATTGATCTGTTTCTTGAAGTTCTCAATCAGTGTTTTACTGGCTTCTAGCTCGGATAGATTCCGCAGCGTATTCATGCTATCCAGCCCTACGGTCTTATCGAACAGTTCATCACGGATAAAAGCCTTCACTTTTCCGTAAAGAATGTCATAGCCGCTAACCAGCCTTAAATCCTTCATAATAATCTGGGTGAAATATCCAATGACTGAGCGATAATCTGTCACGGCACTGGAAGTCAACAGGGTTGTATGGCTTATCTCCCCCGTTGAGATGTCTTTGAACACTATCTCGCGCTGATCTTCCTCGCTAAACGCTTTATATTCGACCTTTTTATGCCTGAATTTACTGGTATCCAGATCGGCCAAGTTTTTGTATTCCCGATAGACCCTTGGCGTGAGCACAGGAACTTCTATCTCCAGCTTGTCTATGTCTTTGTTGGTATTCTCGTTATCGACTTCAACGATAATAGGCGTCTTCGGTTTCGTGCCCTTTCCCATCGCCTTGCGCTCTAGCTCAACACCTTCGGACTGAATGGACTCCACAAAGTCCATAAAAGCATCCGTACCAACCACGCTGACATACTCTTCCACGTCGTTGCCGGGGTACATCTTCCTGAGGCCGCGGCCAAGTGTCTGCTCCGGTAGAATATTACTTGTCGAGGAGTATGCCCGCAGCCCAACGATAGTGGTTACGTTCTTAACATCCCAGCCCTCTTTTAGCATCAATACCGAAACAATCGCCTTATAGGGGCTCTCCCAGCTATCTATCTCGTTAGACTGTCTTCTTAGCCGTTCCAGCTCATCTTTGTTTTTTCCGCTTGTCGCTTCACTGACATCACCATTATTCTTGGTATGGATAACCAATACCGCGTCTTTCAGTTCAGGGTAGGTTGCTTCCAAATATTCGGCCACGTCATCACAATTTTTTGTGTCATCGGTCATGACAAAAAGGATCGCTTTTTTATCCAGTTTTCCATGTTCCACATAGGTTTTGCGCCATTCCTCAACACCAAGGTTGAGATAGTCGGCGTATTTCTCTGTGTATCTGGAGCTTTGCCGTTCCGATAATTTTGCACGACTAGTAGAATCAGGCAGTACCGGATGCTTCACGACATTCTGAGAAATGGCTTCGACCAATGGATAATCGGAAACTGTTTGGACGAAAATTGCGCCGTTGTTGTGCTTTGGCGTGGCCGTTACATCAATCTGTAACGACAAATACTTGTCCTTATGTTTTAGCTTATTGTGAATATCTTCTATGGATTTAAACCATGCCAGACGGCTATCATGGATATGGTGTGCTTCATCATTCAGCACCACCAGTTCATCAATATCACGGACAATATCACCCAAATCGACTTTGGAGTCTGTGGTCGCCCCTGTCGGTCGCGTCCCCAGAAAATATTCCATCGTATCGTCATCATCTGCGGATACTTCCACATCACTACCAGAATAGACACGATGGATATTGGTCAAGAAGATATTGCCAGTCTTTCGGGTGACATTTACATCATCCTGAATGTGTAAGGTCAATTGAAAGTCGTCACGCCAGTTTCGTCCCTCGTAGCCGTTATCAGGTAACACTGGGTCTTCAAAGAAGATTCGCAAGCCGTCGAAATCTGTACGAATTCTATCCAGTACAATGATGTTCGGAGTAATCAATAAAAAGTTACGTGCGAGATCAGACTTCTGTTCATACAGCTTGTGAAAATAACACCAAGCCAGTATCACACTCATTACCTTCGTCTTGCCTGAGCCAGTTGCCATCTTGATAACAAACCGCCGCCAGGACTCATCGAACATATTGGCCGATACTGCGCCGGATGAATCAAACCGTAGGAGATCGTATTTATCTTTTGCCTGCACAACATCATAGAGATAGACCACCGTCTCCACCGCTTCGCGCTGCGCGAAGTAGTATTGAAAATCGGCCATCGCTCCATCCGATTTCGGCAAAAGATGTTCTGTCTTAAACCACCAATTCAATAACGCGATACTGGTATCCGTTGCACCGTCATAGCCACTGTCTCTCCATGCCGTTACCTTTTTCCGCAGTTCATGTACCAACGGTGGCAATAATTTCTCATAGCTTGATTCGCGCAAGGCTTCATCCGCAGGGAACCATCGAATATCTGGATTAAGAATCGCGTACGGTGAATTTGGGAAATCCGGATGCAATGCCATAGTGACCTACCTACAAAAGGGTTATCTGGTTATCAATCGGTGGATAGAATACGCCGATGATTACAAAGGGATTCTTGGCCCAGCCATGAAATTGCCGGGTTGTGCCCAAAAATAGATACAGGTCTTTATTTGAGAATTCGTCAATATACTTCTTTCTTACCAATTCCAATGCGTTCTTTTCATCACCTTCTGCCTGTTTCAGGCAATTCCAATACAGCATGCCTATTTCCCAGTCTTCAATCATCAAAGTGCTTTCTTTTCCGTTACAGTCCTGAAACTTATAAGAAAATTTGTACGGCAACTTATCAACAATTAAAAACTCCTTTTTCAGTTCTTCCTCCGTTTGGAATAGAGATAGTTGGCTGGCTTTTACTTTCAGCAGTTCCAGATTTTCACTGCTCCATTCTCGCTCAGATTTCTCTATTACCAAATCCAGTATCTTCTCTGGTTTAAATATGGCTATTGATAGCTCATTATTATTGGCCTTTTTAATAAGATCAGCCAAGTTTGTATATACGTTATTTTTGTCAAAGATTATATTTTTTCGTCTGACCCATGCTTGTTCTGTTCCAACTGGTTTTCCAATCGGCTGGACTTTATCTATGTCCGTTATTTTGTAACTCTCTGGTCGTGGGTCACTATCATTTTTGACCAGAGGCACTTCCATCCATTGATATTTCTTGTATCGGTTTTCGTAGTCCAGTTTTCTGAATGGTAATGGATATATGCGTACCCAGCTTCCATCATCAAGAATACCTGCGGTACAAACCAGCTCGTCGTACTTTTTTGAAAGAGTTGGGTATGTCTTAACCGTAATGAATATTTTTCGCATCCTGCTCATATATGTCGAATTCTGATATTATTTTTATCTTCCATGTAATCGCTGACACAGTGACGATGACAGGAGTTGTGTTCCTTCTCATAACAAGTCAATGCTATTCGCTTATGCTCTTTAAGCAACCTTTCCAGCAACTGCAAACTCCCTACTTTTTGCGGCAATGTCTTTCGATAGCACTTGAATAGTTTCGCGTAATCATCCTCTGTGTTTAGCTGCTGACGCATCTCCGACCGTATCCCCAGATCAGGAATGTGTAAATACTCAATACCGAGCTTGGGTAACAAACGGCTAAGAACGCCTTTAGAAAAGCCAAACTTCCGGCTTAAAGGATTTTTTCGGACAT
Source organism: uncultured Thiotrichales bacterium (assembly GCA_964445215.1). Classification (GTDB taxonomy): domain Bacteria; phylum Pseudomonadota; class Gammaproteobacteria. The sequence continues at coordinate 1,413 of CAYUKF010000071.1, read as the reverse complement.
CGCATAATAAACGAACATCATGCTTGAGCAATTGATTAAGGTAAGACTCAAATGAAATCCCTTCATAACCAATCGTATAAATAACTTTGTTTTTACTCGTTAACTTATTTTTTTCTATAGTAACTTTATTATATGACTCTTTATCCAGAACCTCGGCAGCAATCTTGCTGCGCGTAGCGTAATAGGGATAACGTTCATATACATACGACACCAGTTTGCGGCCACGAACCCCTCTAAACTGTTTTGTAAATCGATCAATTTCATAAAGCTCAGCATTCTTCAAACATGCGCCTGGCTTTGCAAGCAAATTAATACTCTTCGGTTTTTCTTCCAGCCAGCCAAACGAGTGCAGTAACTCAATGTCAGACTGTGCCTGAAAGGAATAACAACCATAATGGTAGGGGACAAAATCATAGTAGGAAAAATCTGCTTCATGTTGCGCTAGAAATAACAATTTCTGAAAATCCGTTTTTGATAACCGTCCACCCGCCATTTCCAGCAATAACAACAAAAACCGCTGTCGATAGAATTTTGGCATTTTGGGCGTTGTCATATTGTCACCTCAATCACTTTCATGGTGTCATTACCGAATATATCCACTACCTTGACGGCGACTTTTCGCCGACCTGGCAGGCATTCGTGGGACGCACTTTTTAATTTTATAGAACGGTCTTTCTTTGTGCGGAACGACTGCCATTCATTCTCAAACACATAATCGCCCGTCCAGACTTCCTCGGCCTTTCTGCTTTCCTCTGTCTGAACGCGCATAATCTCTTTTTTAGATTCAAAATCGAAATCCACAGACCAGTAATCAATCCAGTCCGTCCATTCCTTGGTCAAAACCTCACGGCTAACTATGCCGTCTTTATCTTTGCTAATCTTGACGACCTGCCCCTTATCCACAATCACTTTTGATTTTTTCTTTTTCAGACTTTCATCCGCGCCCTGTGCATCTTGTGAATAAAATACGGAAAAGTCTGTCAGCTCTATAGCGATAGTATTTTTCTTGATATGCGGCTTGACCTCGATAAAGGACACATCGTGGAACACCACCTGGTTTTTTTCTATCGCCCGTTTATCAAATACATCACGGGGAATGTATTTCATCGCAAGGTCTATACCCTTACTCTTTGCCTCTTCCTGAATATTTGGAAACAATCCCATTTCGAATTCAAAACCAAGGATATCGACCTTCGTAATATGCTTCTGGCGACATTCCAGAATGATCTCCTCGACGAACAATCGTGTCACTGGCAGATTCACCGGCCCCACGGCAACCAGCCGTCCGGCCTTCTTACCTTGGAAGGTATTAAACTGGTTCACCGCTTCGGCACGGTAGGCGTGTAGGATAAGGTTTAGAAAATCTTTTTCCTTTGCTTCGAGCTGTTGCTGTTTCTCCTGTTCTCGAAGGTT
>CAYUKF010000070.1:0-8315 GCA_964445215.1 uncultured Thiotrichales bacterium | reverse complement strand
GGGGCAGGAATCCATACCTAAAGAATCTCCTGGGACAAATCGTTGCAGGCCAGGTTACTTGTAACGCCGATGTAAAGAGTAGCGTTTTTCTTTCTAGCGACTATATAACCACAAGGTTGTTTGGTCATAAGCGAGATTGTCTGGATTCCCGCCTGCGCGGGAATAACGTTGTAGTAAAACGAGAATGACGTCGTGGCAAAGCGGGAAGACGGCGTAGTGAACAGGCGGGTAAAGCGATAGACTTGTGTTGCATAAATTGATCAAGAGGTTCCCCGGTCTCATGTCCTGGGTAAATGTCTAATACCCTGGGTGAATCAGGTTCCGCGGGGAATAACCAGAACCTGACCAATATGAATCCTGTCACTGGCCAGCTTATTGGTTACACGTAGGCTCTTCAAGCTCACTTGATAGCGACTTGCAATCAGCGACAAGGTCTCACCACGTAAAATCGTATGGCGCTGTGCTGCCGCCACTGACGCCAATAGAGTGCCTGGTTGTGGGGACTGCATGAAATAATGCTTAAGCCCAGTGACAATCGCTGTCGCCAACTTACGCTGGTAAGCCTTGCTACGCAGATTTCTCTCCCCAATCGGATTAGAAATATAAGCTGTCTCAACCAAAATCGATGGAATATCAGGCGCCTTCAATACTAAGAACCCGGCCTGCTGCACGTCTCTTTTATGCAAGCGCGTCACCTTACCTATCGCGCGCAAGACGGCTCTTGCGCTACTATAACTATCTTCCAGAGTCGCATTTTGCGACAAGTCTAGTAATACTTTTCTCGTTAGTGGATCCTTGTCATCAAGACTGACGCCGCCAACCAAGTCAGATTGGTTTTCTTTCTGTGCCAACCATTTTGCAGCTTCTGAGCTTGCACCTCGCTCAGACAACACATATACCGAAGCGCCTTTGGCACGACGGTCTTTAAACGCATCAGCATGAATAGAAATAAACAAATCTGCTTTGGCCTGACGCGCAATGCGCATTCTACGCCGATGCTCAATGTAATAATCACCCGTACGTATTAATACGGCACGCATACCACGCTGCGCATCAATTTTTCTCTTTAACTCACGAGCAATAGCCAACACGACATCTTTTTCACGTGTGCCCTTACGCCCCAATGCACCTGGATCTTCACCACCATGACCTGCATCAATAGCAATCACCACGTCACGCAAGCTATTATCAGCGATCTGTTTTACCGCTTTCGGTCTTTTGGATTTGCTAGAGGAATTTCCCAATTGATCATATAAATCGATAACCAAACGATGACCATAAGTTTTGTTAGGAACAAGCAAAAATGTTTTTGGCTTAACTGACTTATTGGTGTCTAAAACAATGCGTAAGTCGGTGGCATTACGTTCAGCACTACGCATTCTTTCAACAAAGCCAACTGACTCTTTAGGCAGGCTCATACGCATACGCGTGCGTTTTAAATCGATAACGATCCGTTCTGGATTTTTAAGAGTGAATAATTTGTATTCAAGCGGGGATGAGATTTCAAAAACAAGACGAGTGTGGTCTGGAGCAGGCCATGCCCTCACACCAGTAACATCTGTCTGCGCGGCACTCACCATAGTGATTGACGCAACCAGCAAGCTAGCAGCGAATAGAATAGTTCTGATTATCACGAGTGGTGTTGCACCTCCAGGCGCATTCTCATTGTATTTATAGGCTCATTCTTATTGAATTTCAAGCCTTTTTCTATATGTTTTAACAAGATAGCGATAAAATCTCTAGTGACACATGTTAAATCACTGGTAACATACTGTTCTCTGGCGTGACAGCCGCTTGAGAGAAACACCTTAAAACCGATTTTCCAACCGTACTTTGTGCCTCAATAGTCAATTTTCGCTCATCGCCAACATATGCCAAAGCAACACTAATATCAGCCTTCACCAACTCGCCTTCTGCGCGCTCAGGCCACTCAATCAAGCATAAGGATTGGTTATTGAAATAGTCACGCACCCCTATTTCTTCTAACTCTTTATAGGATCCTATTCGATACAAATCAAAATGATAAATAGTTAAGCCGCCCAATTGATAAGGCTCTACCATGGTATAGGTTGGGCTTTTTACATTACCTTCATGACCTAAACCATGAATAAATCCGCGACAAAATGTCGTTTTACCCGCGCCTAATTCACCCCTTAGGTAAATCACTAAAGGCTGCGTTTCGCAGCACTGCGCCAAGACCCGCGCAAATGATTCGGTTATCGTTGCAGAATCTGAGTGTAACTCCAACATCTTCATAGATCTGCGCTAGATGGCTTGCTCAAGGCTTCGCCTCGAGGGTTTACTAGGCGCCTTAAATGTGGCAATAAGTCAGTTGCCAACAACCCCCTCTCACCAACCTTTGCCGCCTTATCAGCAGCACTCGCATGCAACCAAACCCCTGCGCGCGCAGCATCTCGTAATGACAAACCTTGTGCTAATAAACCACCAATAATACCTGCCAACACATCACCCATACCTCCTGAGGCCATACCTGGATTACCTGCATTAACAACACTAATCTCACCTTCGCTATCGCATATTAGCGTACCGCTACCTTTTAACACCACCACACCACCGTAACGCTGCTGTAATGCTTTAATCGCAGCATAACGGTCTGCTTGAATTGCAACCGTCTCGACACCCAGCAAACGCGCTGCCTCACCAGGATGGGGGGTCAAAACCCAGTTAGCATAATGTTTAATATTTGTTGCAAGTATATTTAAACCATCGGCATCCATAACTATCGGCTTGCTACAATTTAAAAGACGATGCCATAAATCGGTTGCCATACCACCAATGCCCATGCCAGGGCCAACCACAAAAACGCCAGCTTGTTCCATCAATGGCTTTAATACTTGTGCCTTGTCGATACCGAAAGCCATAATTTCAGGACGTGCCGCAGAGATTGCTACCGCATTACTCGTGTGCGTAGCCACCGTCACTAAACCGGAACCAACACGTAATGCTGCCTCTGCCGCCATGTGAATAGCGCCCGCATAGCCAATTTTGCCACCGACCAATAACGTGTGGCCACACTGACCTTTATGGGTGGTGCGCTTACGCGGCGCCAATAACTCAGCAACATCATCACCTAAATAACGATGCGCTATAGGCGTATTGTCAGAATATACCGCTGCTGGCACATCCAATTCATCAAACTCAATCTCACCACAATAATCTGCGGCTAAGCCGGTAAACATGCCTTGCTTTAAAGCAATGAAACTCAAGGTCACATCTGCTTCTATCGCGACACCAGTAGGCATACCTGTATCTGCCAACAAACCGGAGGGAATATCGATTGCGAATACTGAGGCACCTGACTCACCACCCGATTTATAATTGGCAGCGTTGATTCCTTCAACAAACGCCTTGGCATCACCTGCTAAAGATCGCTGCAAACCGATACCAAATAGCGCATCGACAATGACCTCATACACCGACAAATCAACATCATCTTGATACGGTTCGATAGCAACACCAGCCACTACCGCATCATTATAAGCAGTCAGTGCATCGCCCTTGAGCGATTGTGTATCACCCAGCGTCAACACCAGAACAGATAAGCCTGATTCCCGGCACAAACGCGCCAGCACATAGCCATCACCACCATTATTACCCGAGCCACAAGCGATCAAAACTTTTTCTGCCTGAGGCCAATGTTCTTGCAAACAACGATAGGCGGACATGCCGGCTTGCTGCATTAATTGGCAGCCAGGTATTTGATGTTGTTCAATCGCCAGCCGGTCAAACTCACGGACTTGCTCGGCGCTATACAAAGCTTCGGGTAATGATGTCATGCGCGGTATCATAACGCCTATGAGTACCGAAACAAATCATAAGGTGGATATGTCTGAGCTGGCAGCAGACATAAAACGTTGGGGCCAAGAGCTCGGCTTCCAACAAATCGGCATCACCGATATTGATTTGCAAAATGACGAGCGGCATCTACTAAATTGGCTCAAGGACGATCTGCACGGCGAAATGGATTATATGCAACGCCATGGCACCAAACGCAGCCGCCCCAATGAACTTATCGAAGGCACTACACGCGTTATATCCGCACGCATGGACTACCTACCAGAAAACCATCAATCCATGGACGCTACCATGGCAGACCAAGCCAGCGCCTATATCTCTCGCTATAGTCTCGGCCGCGACTACCACAAAGTGCTACGCGCTCGCCTCAACACGCTGGCCAAAAAGATCAGCGCAGTCGTTGGTGATTTTGGTTATCGTGCTTTCACCGATAGCGCACCGGTTTTAGAAAAAGCCCTGGCACAAAAAGCCGGATTAGGCTGGATAGGAAAACACACAAACCTCATCAATCAAAAAGCTGGTTCCTGGTTTTTTCTTGGCGAACTCTACACCAACCTACCCTTACCCACCGACAAAAAAGCAAAAAATCATTGTGGTGATTGCACAGATTGCATTGATATATGCCCTACTCAAGCCATCATCGCACCCTATCAAGTCGACGCCCGTCGTTGCATCTCTTATTTGACCATCGAGCTACGCGGGAGTATTCCTATCGAATTTCGTCAAGCCATGGGCAACCGCATTTATGGTTGTGACGACTGCCAACTCGTTTGCCCATGGAATCGTTTTGCCTCACTTAGCGCAGAACCCGACTTTGCGCCACGTCATGATTTAAATAGCGCGACACTGATCGAGCTATTTTCTTGGGGCAAAGCCGAGTTCAATAAGAAAACCGAAGGCTCAGCGATACGACGTATTGGCTATGAATGTTGGTTACGTAATATTGCCGTGGCATTGGGCAATAGTGAGCGGGATGATGTGGTAATTGAAGCATTGTTAGCGCGAAAAAACTGTGAATCAGAGTTAGTTCGGGAGCATGTCGAGTGGGCACTTGGCAATTTAGCGGCTAACCCTTAAAAGATTTAGTGTTTTTTGGTTTTCGTGGCCTTTCTAATAGCCCAAAAACCTATATAAATACAATGGTTTATGGGATAATCACTGTTCCTTGCATAATCACTCCAGTACTCCATGCCCTTAGCAAAACCCATCAAAGCCCCTGATCTGTTCGGCTACCCAAAATACTGGGCCGAATGTTATGGCACCGCGCCGTATTTACCGATGAGCCGTGCCGAGATGGACGATCTCGGTTGGGATAGCTGCGACATCATCATCGTGGTCGGTGATGCCTATGTCGACCATCCCAGCTTTGGTATGGCAGTGATGGGACGTTTTCTCGAGTCACTCGGTTTTCGAGTGGGTATTATTGCGCAACCTGATTGGCACAGTGTTGAACCGTTTAAAGTATTAGGCAAGCCTAACCTGTTTTTTGGCATCAGTGCTGGCAATATGGACTCAATGATCAACCGTTATACGGCGGATTTAAAAGTGCGTAATGATGATGCTTATACACCCCATGCCGAGCCAGGCAAACGGCCTGATCGTTCTGTATTGGTGTATAGCCAACGTTGCCGCGAAGCCTATAGCGACGTGCCGCTGGTTTTAGGCGGTATTGAAGCCAGCCTGCGCCGCATTGCACAATATGATTATTGGAGTGATAAAGTCCGTCGCTCTATTTTAGTGGACACTGCGGCAGACATTCTATTATACGGTAACGCCGAACGAGCAATTGCCGAAGTCGCGCATCGCTTATCTAACGGTGAATCAATTAACAAACTAACCAATATTCGTGGCACAACAATATTACGTAAGACACCGCCTAAAGGGTTTACTGAAATCGATTCAACGCGTATTGACTGGCCAAAAGATGCTGATACCTTGCAAGCCATGGTCAGCCCTTATGAAGAAAAAGACCCTGTCAATCAAAGCTGTAGCACTAAACAAAACAGTCCCAATCAAACGAGTGAAACCAAAAATGGCATAACGGAAATCAAGATTGTGCCTATGCCATTAATGCACAAGCATCAGATTGCAGCGAAAAACAGCTATATTCGCCTGCCAGCGTTTGAAAAAGTGCGTAACGATGGCCCGCTGTACGCCCACGCATCACGAATTTTGCATCAAGAGGCGAACCCACATAATGCCCGTGCGCTAATGCAGCGCCATGGTCATTATGAGGTATGGGTTAACCCACCGCCTATTCCTCTCAGCACCGAAGAGATGGATATGGTGTTTGATCTACCTTATCAACGTAGACCTCACCCCAGTTATGGCGATGCCAATATTCCCGCTTATGAAATGATCAAGACCTCGGTCAATATCATGCGTGGTTGTTTTGGTGGTTGCACATTTTGTTCGATTACTGAGCATGAAGGCCGCGTCATTCAAAGTCGGTCTGAACAATCGGTGTTAAACGAAATTGAAAAAATTCGCGATACGGTACCGGGCTTTACCGGTACTATTTCAGACCTTGGTGGCCCTACGGCGAATATGTATCACCTGCAATGCAAAGACGACGACATTCAAGCCAGTTGTCGCCGTTTGTCTTGTGTCTACCCAACGATATGTAAAAGCCTGAACACTGACCATAGCCCTACGACCAAACTCTATCGCAAAGCGAGAAAAATCTCCGGTGTTAAACGGGTTTTAATTGCTTCCGGCCTACGTTACGACCTGGCTATTGAAGACCCGGAATACGTTAAAGAACTGGTCACACATCATGTCGGTGGTTACCTCAAAATTGCGCCAGAACACAGCGAAGACAACACGCTTAATATGATGATGAAGCCTGGCATGGGCAGCTATAACAAATTCAAACAAATGTTTGAAAAATACTCGCAAGCAGCCGGTAAAGAACAATACCTCATCCCCTACTTTATCGCTGGCCATCCCGGTTGCGAAGATGAAGATATGTTAAACCTTGCGCTGTGGCTGAAAAAGAATAAATTTCGTGTCGATCAAGTACAAACCTTCTACCCCTCGCCCATGGCATTGGCGACTGCCATGTATTACAGCAATCATAACCCATTAAAAAAACTCAGTTATAAAAATAACACGTTATATACACCCAAAAAACCACAGCAACGGCGCTTACAAAAAGCCTTTTTACGTTATCACGATGAAAAGAATTGGCCACAACTGCGTGCAGCACTAAAAGATATGGGCAGAACAGACCTTATCGGTAATAGACCAAACTGTCTTGTGCCTGATGATTCGCACAATAAAAAACAAAGCAAACATCGGACCAAAGGCTTTAAACATGCGCGTGGCGGACAATGGGATAACCGCAAATCCGATAAGCGTTTTCGCACTCGCACCGAGACACCAGCAAGCCAGGGAGCCACTGATTAATTGGTAGAACGCGACCTTGCTGGCTACTGCAAACACATCAAAGTTTGCCTAACCAGCGTTCACCAAACTGACACGATTATGAAAAATACTCTTTCAAACAAAACAGGCATAGCAACGATTGGCGTACTGTTGCTAGCAAGTGTGTTAACCGCCTGTGGCGGAGGAAGAGCGGGTCTCCCGACGATCCCGCAGCCACAGGTGACACCTCCCGCCACCCAGGGACTGACCGAAGAAAATTATAGTCAAGTAGCGGCGGTGGCGTTGACCAACATCTTCTTCTTGTTTAATGGCAACACGCAATTTATTAATTCAACACAGCCGAGCGACCTCTTTTTGATGGCGGCAAGAGCCAACTGTGAACCGGGTAGCGTGAACATTATCCCCAATATACTCAATGAGTTCACCTCAACGGTGGGTGACAGCGCTTCTCTTGATCACAACAATTGCATTATTGTCTCTCCAGGCGGTAGTCGAAACAGGCTTAATGGTCGTTTTGATATAGAGTTGACTGACTTCTCAACCAATGATTTAGGTAATCTTTTTACTGTTACCCGACAGATAAACTACAGTAATTACACAGAAACAACGACTTCGGGTGCAGGCGCCGGCAACGTTACAGCGCTCGAAGGACAATTAGAGATAGCCACTGACAATGACATTAACGTTAATGTTGTAAGCCAAACTACGACTCTCACCGCATCGAACTACGTATTGACATTGACTACCGCCCAGGGAGAGCGACTGATCTATCAAAACCTGATGGCAGCAAACGAGATACTGGATGCGTCCAATAATACGTTTACAACCGAGTCTGACTATACGCTGGGTCTATTAACCTCCATTACCACTGGCACCTTTGTGGTGAACACTACGACCCCGTTCTTTGGTATTGGCAGTATGTTTGTTGCAGATGATAATGGTATCGACGAGAACCCTGTTTTTCGCCCCACCAGCGGGGTGTTAACCATTACCGACAGTAATGGCGCGGTGGCCACGCTAGAGGCCATGACCGATGGTGTTAACGCGCAAATCTCTCTCGATCTGGATGGCGACACCGTGACGGAAGTCACGCAAATTGTCAGCTATGGCGA
>CAYUKF010000069.1:0-8326 GCA_964445215.1 uncultured Thiotrichales bacterium | reverse complement strand
AGGCAGCCTAAAAGTAATTATACTTATCGCATTATCACGAGACGATTGGTGCTCCCTGCGTTTAACTTTTAAGAATGAATTTGCGATTAATATGAAAAGTCTACTAAATAAATAGTTTTCCCCTCTATCCATTAGACTAATTAATGTATCTATAATATGGGCTTGGACAAAATATGCGTCTCGCCAATCATCAGGTTTAAAGTTATATCGCTCTAATAATTCTCGTATAACAAAACCAAGGGAGGATTTGTCTTTAACGAGATATTTAAGCAATAACTCGAAAGACATTTTAAATTCTTGCTCACCATAATACCTAAAGTTTGTTAATAGGCTAACCAATGATGACTTGCTTGGCCCGTCCTTGGATTCTTCAAAACTCTCACTGCTCCAATCAACTTCAACTATTGGCATTTCTTCGATAATATTTGCAGCAAACAACAGAGACTCAGTTGGAAGAGCAAACCAAAAAGTGCTTAGAAATTCTATTGATGTTTCAACACCTTTTTTTTCAGAAAATTCGTCAAATATCTCCTTTATTTCATTTCTAATGTCAGCAACAACTTTATTTTGATCAAAAGCACGTATAACAGGATTTAATGAATCAACAATTGTTCTTGTATAGTCAGGATAGAAATCATTAACAATAGACGAAAACGGAACGACCTTTCTCTCAAAGACAGCGATGTAAAATAGATATGTAGATAAAACTTGATCGCTTATCTTTACAACTTGATCCTCATACAAATCCACTATTTCATTCTTATGTAAAACATCAACAAGCTCCCAAAATTCTTCGGGTTGAATACCAAATGAATTTTCGACCCATCTCATTTGTTGTTCATTGAGCTTGTCAATTTTTCTAAAAAACGAAATCGCACAAGCTGCAATAATCAACCTTTTATCATCAACAACTTGTTTTACATTTTCATTTTCGCCGAAATAGTCTTTATATAGTGAAGTGACATTTTGTATGGATTGTATTTGATTTGTTTTTATCGCAACCTTTGATACCATGACTGCCAAACGAGGGTTGCCACAAGATACTTCCTGTATTCTTCTTTGATATTCTTCATTTTTAATGTCAAATAACGTTTCAGATAGCTCTTTAATCTGATCGTCCGTTAAAGGTGCAATAACCTGTTCATGAAGTACAGTATATTTGTTAACTTTTTCTATAACGGAGGTGCGGGCATAATCTCTAACAGTAGCAATTATACGAAAGGTTCTGTTTTCATCATTTTCGTTAAGGTAATGGAGAAGATAATCAAGCCTATTGTCCAGCCTATTAGCGTCATCCACAAAAATTAAATAATCTCCAGGCTCACTAAAAAAGGCTGTTATATCCCTGATTAGGTCTGCGCCTTTATCAAAAAGACAAATTACATTTAGATCATTATTTTCACGTTGAAACTTTTTTGCCAAGGTCACAGAGAATAATGTTTTTCCTAGCCCTGCGGCTCCAGATACTAGTAAAAAATTTGCAGTTTCTAATGTTTTAGTAGCGTTGATTAGCAAGTCATCACTAAATAACAATTCATTATCAATAGACGTTGTAAAGTTACTTTTGTCATACCGAACGATAAAGTCTTCAACATTGAGTAATTGCCCAGTGTCTAAAGGTAAATTTAAGTATTCTTCAGAAAGAACTGGATAGGTGTTTTTAATGTTTAACGAAATAGTGTCGAGACCGTTAAGAGTTAACATGACTCCCCTGTCGTAGCAGAGGCTTCTAAGTTGACTGATTTCTTCGGCTGTAAGTTTCCCCAAGTAGCAAATGATAATTTCACTGATTTTATCAATGGGGATGCCTGTTTTAACCTCGTCAAAGCACTTATTTATGTCATCTTCGAGTTTGTTGGCTAGGCGCTTTTGTTGAACAGTGTATTCAGAAAAAATATATTTCCCATTTTCCCGCATGAACAAACAGTCCGGAGTCCCTTTTACTACGCGGTCAGTAGTTTTCATCATCCCGATAGGGTTTATGTTTTTATATCTTTTTCGGTATAGCCAATCATCACATAACCGTTGAAATTTACCGCCTTCCATTTCAAGTAACTTAGATTTGATTTGATTTTGACTTCCCATAGTCCCTCTATGCGGATATAGCTCCTAGAAAATTATATAGCTGGATCTGAATGCCCTATAACAGCCTGCTAGGCTACTGGCACCTTGGCAAGCAATCGATCAATGACTACGCTGCTATCAATACCATTAGCTTCAGCTTGAAAGCTGGTAATAATACGATGACGCAGGACATCGTGGGTAACGGACTGCACATCATCTGGCGCAACAAAATCGTTACCACGCAACCAGGCATGTGCTCGGGCGCAGCGATCCAATGACAAGGTTGCACGTGGGCTGCCACCATAATCGAGCCAACCCGCTAATTCTTCGTCATAGACTTCGGGATGACGTGTTGCCATTACCAATTGAACGATATATTCCTCAACGGCATCGGCCATATGTAACTGCAAGACTTGTTGTCGCGCAGACTTTACTGTCTCTTCTGTTAGCGCATCAAAGGATTTATTTTCACTTTTACTCGTTGCCAAGTCGGCTTCGTCGCGCACCAACCTGAGAATATTGCGCTCGGTTTCAGCGTCGGGGTAATCGACCAAAACATGCATAAGAAAGCGATCTAACTGCGCTTCGGGTAGCGGATAGGTGCCTTCTTGCTCAATCGGGTTTTGTGTTGCCATTACCATGAACAAGTCAGGCAGAGTATACGTGGTACTACCAACACTGACTTGTCGCTCGGACATTGCTTCAAGCAATGCCGACTGCACTTTTGCTGGCGCTCGATTAATTTCATCGGCTAACACCAGATTATGGAATATTGGCCCGGACTGGAATTCAAAACTACTGGTTTGTGGTCGAAAAATATCCGTACCAGTGATATCACCCGGCAGCAAATCGGGGGTGAACTGAATACGCTGAAAACTGCCGTCAACCCCTTCGGCAAGACTACGAATAGCACGCGTTTTGGCCAGACCAGGCGGCCCTTCAACCAATAGATGGCCGTCTGCCAATAGCGCAATCAACAAACGATCAACTAGATAAGGTTGGCCAATGATGCGCCCGCCTAGCCAATCACGTAATTCAGAAAAACGCGAAAACTCCGTCATACCTAGCATTCCCTCACACACGTCCTAACAAAAACAAGATCCCATATTTTATGACCCAGGTGCAAACCACGTCGTTCAAATTTTGTTTCGACACGACCGCCTGTATTAGAGTTGAAATTTCCTTTACCGGAAAAATTTGATAACTTTTTGCAGCCTTCAGCGATATAGAGCATATGCCTTGCATAATCTTCCCAATCGGTCGCCATATGAAAAATACCACTGGGTTTTATGCGCTGAACAATCATATCAACAAAGGCACTTTGCACGATACGACGTTTATGATGTCGCCTTTTATGCCAAGGGTCAGGGAAAAATAGATAAACCCCATCCAAAGAGGCTAAAGGTATTATTGCGCCCATTACCTTCACTGCGTCTGCGCTGATGACACGAACATTCTCGAGATTAAGTTCTTTGATCTGACACAGCAAACTACCGACACCAGGTTGATGAACTTCAACCCCAATAAAGTTATGTTCCGGTCGCAGCAAAGCCATCTCGACCAAAGACTGGCCCATACCAAAGCCGATTTCAACAAAGGTAGGCGCATTACGCTCAAACAATTTTTGGTAATCAAGCTGAGTGTTGTCGGGCTCAATGCCAAAACGGGGCCAAAACAATTCTAATGCGCGCGCTTGACCCTCAGTGAGACGACCACTACGACGGACGTAGCTACGGATAGAGCGACGCGGTTCTTGTTTTTGCGTGCCCTCAGATATATCGGGACATTCATTGAGATAGGGCAAGCTTGTTATCTAAAAAAAGCTACCGTCTATGGGGGACGATGCATTAGCGTAAAGTTTACGCGGCATGCGGCCAGCGAGATAAGCCTCTCGCCCCGCTTCCACACCTTTCCTCATCGCTGACGCCATCAATAACGGATCTTGCGCCGCCGCAATCGCGGTATTCATTAACACACCATCGCAGCCTAACTCCATAGCAATCGCAGCATCTGAGGCAGTACCGACCCCAGCATCGACGAGAATAGGTACGGACGCATTTTCCAAAATGATCTTAATGTTATAAGGATTTCGTATACCCAAACCTGAGCCGATAGGTGCTGCTAATGGCATCACCGCAACGCAACCCATCTCTTCCAGACGCTTGGCGATAATGGGGTCGTCATTGGTATAGACCATCACCTTGAAGCCATCCTTAACCAGCACCTTAGTCGCTTCCAGCGTAGCCGTAATATCAGGGAATAAGGTTTTTTTATCCCCCAGCACTTCAAGTTTTACCAGGTCGTGGCCATCCAATAACTCGCGCGCCAAATGGCAAGTACGCACAGCATCTTCTGCGGTATAACAACCGGCTGTATTCGGTAAAATCGTGTATTTATCCGGCGTAATTATATCGAGCAAATTCGGCTCATCGGGGTTTTGACCAATATTGCTACGACGAATAGCCACCGTCACAATCTCAGCGCCACTGGCCTCAATGGCGGCCTTGCTCTGAGCGAAATCCTTATATTTACCCGTACCCACCAACAAACGTGACCGATAGGAAACACCCGCGATAACAAGGTTATCGTCACCCTGGTCAGTATTTTTTTGGTCAGAATTTTTCAGATTCACCACCGCTACTGCTGACATAAACGCCTCTTCATTAACTAACCACCACCAATAGCCTGCACAACTTCAACGCGGTCACCGCTATTGAGCCTACACTCATCATAGCCACTGCGCGGCACAATTTCGAGATTCACCTCGACCGCGACACGACGACCGGCCAGCTCTAGCTGCGCCAGCAAATCAGCAACCGTAACGCTAGATAAAAACTGGCGTTGTTCGCCATTTAACTTGATGGTTATCGCTTCAGACATAAGCACTATTTTAGCATAGTGATAGTCTATGCTGAGACGGCCTTGTAACGGTATGTATAATTCTTGTTCAACGCGGGTGTAGTTCAATGGTAGAACCTCAGCTTCCCAAGCTGAATACGTGGGTTCGATTCCCATCACCCGCTCCATTGACGCCGTAATCAGTATCCTTCCATCCCACCAGTCAATTCAACCTTGCCTCTGCGCTTAACCAAAACTCAGATCGGAATTCAAGCCCGAGAACCTACACCCAGATACCGACACATTATAAAAGTATGAATTGCGTTAGATAGAACAATAGCTATAACAACGCCTTAATAATCTCTTCTGCCTCTTCATGACTAATAGCGCCGAGCTGAGTGTGGGCTATATTGCCGTCGCGGTTAACGACGACGGTGAAGGGTAGAATGCCGAATTCATTGCCGTAAGCTTCGGCGATAGGCAGTGTGTCGCGTGGGTGCACAAGTATGGGATAGTTGATGGGAATTTTTTTAAGAAACTGTCGCACTGCCTCAATGTCGTCAACGGCAATACCAACAAACTGCAAACCTTGTTCACCATAGCTATCTTGCAAATCGACAAAAGCAGGTATCTCTCGCAAACAAGGCTCACACCAGGATGCCCAGAAGTTAACGACTAACACTTTACCGTCCCAGGTGCTGATGGTACGTTGAATACCGTCAATGTCTGGCAAGCTAAAGTATGGACGCTTGACCAATTTTTTTTGGTCGCCTTTAGCCTCTTCATCCATTTCAACGGCAGTGTCTACGTTGTCACTGAGATGACTAGGTGTTAGGGATTTTTTATAAAAATGATTAACTGCAACGCCAATGGCACCAGCAATCAACAGCAGTGCTATAGCGATATTGATGGCGCGGTTGTGCCAAGATGATGTGCTCATAAGGAGAGTGCTTGATCCACGTGTTGTTTGAATGGCTCGGCTTTTATGAAGCCGACAAGGCGGTAGGATTTGCGTTCATTACCCTGCGCATCATAAAACATGATTGATGGTGGGCCAGGAATACTAAAATGTTTCATTAAGGCTTGGTCTATGTCGTCATTAGCGGTGACATCAGCTTTTAGTAATAAGACTTTACTCAGTGTTTGTTGTACTGCCGGATCTGAAAAGGTGTATTTTTCCATTTCTTTACAGGACACGCACCAGTCAGCGTAAAAATCGAGCATGACGGGGGTGCCATTTTGGCTGGCAGTAGCGACTTCACGTTGCAGGTCGTCAACGCTTTTTATAATTTTAAATTCCAGTTTATGGCTTGTTTGTGTTGAGCTGGCAAGCAGGTTGGTACCGTGTAACGGTCGGGTCACATCACCACCACCGCTGACAGCACCTAACATGACAAAAATTCCATAAATCAGTAAGGCTATGCCACAACCTTTGCGAAAGCGTTGCCAGCCGGTGGCCTTATCCAGCCGATCAAGCGCGCCAAGATAAATGGCGCTGAAGATAAACAATAATGACCATAGCAGCATGGTGGCCATGCTTGGCATGATGCGTTCCAGCATCCACACCGCAACGGCCAGTAGCATGATACCGAATGCGGTTTTAATGCCGTTCATCCACGACCCGGCTTTAGGTAGCAATTTACCGGCAGAAGCACCAATGGCAAGCAGTGGCATACCCATACCAAGACTCATGGCAAACAAGGCAAGTCCGCCAAGCACGGCATCGCCGCTGTTGCCGATATAAATGAGCGCACCAGCTAAGGGTGCAGCGACACAGGGGCCAACGATTAAAGCCGACAAGACACCCATAATGGCAACACCGATGAAACTGCCACTTTTTTGTGAATTGCTAAGTTTCGTTATTTTATTTTGCAGCGCAGTAGGTATTTGTAATTCATAAAAGCCAAACATCGATAAAGACAATGCGATAAAAACTAAGACAAAACCGGAAATTATCCACGAGTTTTGAAATGCGGCTTGCAGGTTGGCGCCAAATAGACCGGCGAGTATGCCAATGACGGTGTAGGTGAGCGCCATCGCCAACACATAAATAAGTGACAAAATAAATGCGTGGCGCGTGGTCAGCGCTTTGCCTTGGCCGATGATAATGCCGGATAAAATTGGAATCATCGGGAAGACGCAGGGTGTAAAGGCCAGAGCTAGACCTAAACCAAAAAAGATAAGGGCAATTAACCACGGGCTATCGTTGGCAATGGTTGCGGCGAGCTGGTCTTGTTCAGAAACAAATGTTTCGCTGGTATTGCTGTTAGCTGTATCAATGCTTGGAGTAGTGAACGACGCTTTGGTTAGTTTTGGCAAATCTATGCTGATGATTTTTTTAATGGGTGGATAGCAAAAACTGTCTTCGACGCAGCCTTGATAAGATGCCTGTAATTGTATGGTTTGCGCTGACCCGTTATTGCGAATAAGGGGCAGGGTGATGCTTACCTCGTGGAAATAAACTTCGCTGTCGCCAAAGCTCTCATCGTATTTTTTCTTGCCTGGTGGCAATTGCGGTGCACCGAGGCTGACATCACCCTTGGTACTTTCGATGATGGCAAAGCGAAATTTATCGCGATACATATAAATGTTATCTGCGATTTGCCACTGCATACGAATTGTTTCGCCATCGTCAGCTTCGGCAAAAAAGATAAAAGCCTCATCCGGAGATAATACGGTTTGTGAGGGATTACTTAGTCCCAACTCATTGCTCAGGGCTTTAAGTCGATCAGCAAGATTGGTATCAATGGCGTTGGCGTACTGCATAGGTGCAACGCAGCAAAGCAGGATCAAAACAAGACGATAGATTCGGTATAAAGAGTTCATTTTAGTCAGTTGAAGCATTAATCCAGCTAAGGTAATCAGGTAGTCCGGCGACAATGGCTATGACGATCATTTCAGGAGACTCATAAGGGTGGTGTTTGGCGACCAAATCGCCTAGCTTATTTAATGTTGAGGTCGTGGTTTTAATAATCAGCATGCTTTCGTTGTCGTCCTGGATTTTGTCTTGCCAGCGGTATATAGAGCGTATATTGCTAATAATGTTCACACAGGCAGCGGCTTTTTCGGTAACAAAGAGCCGAGCCAGTGTCGCAGCAGACGCTGTTGGGCAAGTGACGTGAACCATGACGCATTGACTGTCAGCGCCCATCATTTTTGCCAAACCCGGTTTGAATGGCAGAGTTTCACTGATTTTCATTGCTCCGCAAGATGCCATAAAGCTTGCGTCACTGCAAAGATTGTTGCTGTAATCTCACTATATCGTCACACTGTGACTTGTTATTGTCCGATTTCAACGCTACTTTGTTAAACATGTTCTCGTCCAGTGTAGTGTCTCATACTCAATGCGGAGTTAGACGCAACGAGAAAGGCATCTGCAAGGCGCGTTCTCGCAGGGATAGTGGTGCTATCTCAAGAGGGCGCA
>CAYUKF010000068.1:3942-8461 GCA_964445215.1 uncultured Thiotrichales bacterium | reverse complement strand
ACCTTTACCTGGGTGGTGATGCCGATACCGCACTGTCATTGATTACCATGCCCTACTACGTGCCCTCGGGGTATAAAATAAAAGAATCATAGCTGCTACCCAGCTAACACTGTATCGCTTTTGCCTAAGAAACCTGGTAATACATCAGCAAAGACAAAACCTTCGCGCTCGACCACCTCACCGACAGTGATATCAATTATCTTGTTATAAGTCGGTGCATCATAAACAAAAGTATGAAACTCACCCCTTTCACCACAAGGGTCAACCGAAGATGGCAAGTCAGCTAATAATTCTGCATTAAACTCCCGACCGGCAAATTCTTTTGGGCACTGTTTGGGGTCAACGCAAGTGATTACGGCTTTGAGTCCGGCTTCAACCATCGTCATCGCTAATTCATCTGTTGGTATCCGCCACAGTGGAAAAATCGGCGATAACCCTGTACCCGCCAGTTGAGTAACTCGATATTGGCGAATATCTTCAAGAAACAAGTCGCCGAACACCAAGCCTTCTATACCATCCTTTTGCGCTTGGGTAATAAAAATAGACAAAGCTTTTTCGTATTGAATATTAGAACAAGGATAAGGAATCTCTATCACCGTCAAAGGCAGACCCATCGCTTGAGCTTGCTGCTTAAGTAATTCTAATCTGACACCGTGCATGGCAACACGTTGAAACTCAGCATTGACCGTGGTGAATATGCCAACAACCTTATAGTCATCAGATTGTTGAATCGTATGTAAAGACCAAGCAGAGTCCTTACCACTGCTCCATGACAACATGACACGTTGTCTTTTCATGTTTTATTTTTCGGGTAGGGGCAATGGCGACAACCATTATCACAACAATAGCCGCGTTTTAGATGATACCAGGCAGAAAAGGTCATCAATCCATTTTCCATCTGGTAGTCAATGCCTTCTTCTAAGTCATTCTCAGCAGAATAGTTTGATGCCAGCACCAAAGCTTTATCATGTTCAATGGATTGCAAATAAGCTGGCAAGCCATCCACTAAACACTGCTTGAGACAGTTTGCACACAAGCATGCCTTTTTATCTGTCAGTGGCAACACGGCAGGATAAGATTGACACCAACACGGAGCGTTAGTATCAACAGCACCACAAGCGAACGCTGTACCACATTGAGCACATGCCGTTTTTGTCTTGCTCATTTCATTATTTATATTTTAGTGCTCCTTCAAGGTGATAGTGTCGTGTGCAGCGTTGCTGTGGTGTTTCGCGGCAAGGCGCAGTGTACAGGCAATGGCCGTAGCCCTTGCCAAGCACTGCAACGCCCGAAGGGTTGATCTGTCAGCGTTCATGGCCGCGTTGCGCCTCTTGCAAAGGACTATGGCCATTCGCTGCCAGCCGCGCCGCGCCATGAACGCTGACAGATCAACTGAACATGACAATATCACCTTGAAGAAGTACTAGCACGCCACTGATCAATATACGTTTTAATTTGGGCGAGTCCATCTGTCAAGGCAGCTGGCCCAGGTTGCAAAATATCGCACGACTTTATTTCATAAACATGCTGGTTTATGACAGCAGGAATTTCATGCCAACCTTCACGTAACATTACTTTTTCAGGTCGAAATTTCTTGCCACACCAGGAACCGATAATAATATCGGGCTGTCTATCAATCACCTCTCGATGATCTGCAACAATACGATTTTTTGCTAAAGATTGCTGTGCATTGTCAGCGAAACAATCTACACCCCCAGCAAGCTCGATTAACTCTGACACCCATTGAATACCAGTGATGATAGGATCATCCCATTCCTCAAAATAGATTTTCGGTTTTGGCTTATCGAAGTATTCGCGACGTAAAGCATCTGCTTTTTGGTTAAAGCTATCCACCCATATCTGAGCCTTATTTTGAGCACCTACCATCGTACCCAACATAAGTATCATCGACAATATTTCATCAACAGAACGTTGATTGAAAATATGAACGCTGATCCCCTCACGTATCAATTGCGCCGCAATATCGGCCTGCATATCAGAAAATCCTAAAACCAGATCAGGCTTTAGATCAAGTATCTTGCCAATTTTAGCTGAAGTAAACGCTGAAACTCTGGGTTTTTCTTTACGCGCTTGCGGCGGGCGAACAGTGAAGCCAGATATACCCACAATACGCTCTTGCTCACCCAGCAGATAAAGAAATTCAGTTGTTTCTTCAGTCAAACAGACAATTCGCTTTGGCAGATAGTCCTTCATAGTCGGTAAGGATATCAATAATTTTGGGTTTATGCCGGATGAAGTGGTTTTTCGAAATATTAGTATTTTTCTGGCCTAGGCAGAATGACTAGCGCCGTAATAATGAGCTCTGACGCAGCCAACCCACAGGCCTGTGCAAACTAATACCGACAAGCCGAAGCGGCCAAAGACATGGCCGCTATGTAAATCAAGAAACATGCGCTCCCAGCCAAATTAACGCTAAATTTTTCGGACGAAAAATACTTAGGAGAGTTCTTCGATATTTTCTTGTGCTTCCACGCTGCGTTCAAATTCCGGCGCTGATTCTTGCTCTAGTTTTGAGCGACGAATTTCAGAATTTAGAAAGGCTAACCAAGTCTTTGCAGTCTTGCTGTTACCCTTTGTTTTGGATGCTGCCACGGTAGTAAATGCCTTACGTGCTTTGCCCAGTTCTTTCAAGTTAAACAAGGCGGTGCCGAGCATGATATTGGCAGTGTCTGGTTTCTTGATGCCGCCTTTTTTCAGGCCTTGTTCAATCGCTTTTACGGCCTTTGACCACTGCTCTAAATTTAAATAAGACTGTGCAAGTCGGATGTAAAGCTCACCTTTTTCACTTTGTTCTGCCGCACGTTGCATCGGCGGGATTGCTTTTTTGTCTTCGCGTGCCTGATACCAAGCTTGAGAAAGTAACCTGAGATTTCGCTCATTTGCCTGCACGCGTTTATTATCTACTTCACGCTGTAACAATTGAGCGGCTTTATAGGGTAAATTGTGTAACAAGTAGAGGTTGGCTAAATTTACCGCGTGTTTTTCACCCTCAATATAACCCTTTTCAAAGAGTACTTCTGTCAAGGCCATTTGTTTTTTTGTTTGGCCAAGCTCGCTATATATAGCGGCTAAGCTATACAGGTAGCTGTCTTTAGGGTAATGCTGTATGACTTCTTTTAGTACTGACACCATGTTTTTGAAGTCTTTCTTTTCATAGTAAATTGCTCTAAGTAGCAATAATGTATTTTCTTTAGGTATTTTGCCTGCGCTTTTATCTACGTCTATTGCACTCTTAATTGGCGCCAATGCTTTATCGTACTCTTTGAGTTGATAATAAGCCTGTCCTTGCAGCATATATAAACTGATATCTGGGTGATCTAATCGAGAGATCAAGCGGCTAACGGCGACGATGGCTGGCTGATATTCTTCACGAATGAAATGCAGTTGTGCCACAGTTTTCAAGGTGCTTTGTATTACGGCCTCAGCCAGGTTTTCATATTTCAGTACTTCGTTATAGGTCGCAATGGCTTTTTTATAATCTTCTTTGAGATAATATACGTAGGCTTCAATATTCCATACTTGGCTTGACTCATATTGCGTTAATTTAAAATTACTACGCATATCTTGAATAATTTTTAAAGCCTGGCCGTAGTCCTTAGCATCAATAAAATCTTCAACTTGCTCTAACTCTTGGTAGACAGACAAACTCAGCGTTTCAGTTACCTTCTCTGCGAGGCTATTAGCAGTAAACAGAACACAGACAACAGCTAATGCGGTAACCAACGAAGCCCATTTTTTATTAATCATATGCTTATTCATAATATACCTTCGAACTAGCGAGTAGAAAACATCTGCCTCTATTTTTTCACGACGGCTTATTTTTCCAATTGATAGGTGAATTTATTGCGTACCCCCGGCACATCGACAGCATTACCATCACGCACACGTGGGCGATATTTAAATCTTTTTGCTGCCGCAATGGAAGTTTGATGGAAGACCTTACTGGTACATTGATCTTCTAGCACGGTAACATTCGACGTTGCACCCGTAGACGTCACCGTATACTGCACTGTACAAAAACCTTCTAAGCCGCGGCGTAATGCGCGTTGCGGATAAACCGGCGATACCTTGGCTAGGGGTAAAAACTCGCCCTCACTAAGACCCAGTGAGAAACCACTGCTGGATAGTTTTACTTCAACCCCTACAGGCGCTACGCTTACGCCGATTTTTTCTATATGAGGGTTAATATCATCGAGTTTTGGTTGCGGTGGCTGCGGTGGTGGCTTGTCAGGTAGCGGCGGCTTATCTGGTTTATGTTTTTTGCGTTCAAGTGTTTCACTGCGTTCAATACGAACAAAATCTAAAGCGAGTCGATCACGGTCATCCGCTATTGATCGATCACCCGTAGCCACTAATGCCTGCATTGCCCAAAGTAAAAAAAAGGTGATGGCTATTGCTAAAACTAAACTGATCAAAAAGCGCAATACAGTTTGAACCGAAGCGGAATCACCAAGCGAATCGATTGTCTCTGTGCTCATGCTATTCACTTACCAGCTTG
>CAYUKF010000068.1:0-3842 GCA_964445215.1 uncultured Thiotrichales bacterium | reverse complement strand
GAATCACCAAGCGAATCGATTGTCTCTGTGCTCATGCTATTCACTTACCAGCTTGGCTTAGGTTTTTGGCTCAGCGGCAATGGCAATATTATCCACACCTGCCTGTTTTGCCGCGTCCCAAACTTTAATAAAAATATCCATTTTTGATTCTTTATCGGCCTGTATTACTACTGACCCTTGAGGGTTCTCAGCATGTAAACGCTCAACGACGGGTCGGACACGCCGTACATCGACATTGCGCCGATCAATATAAATTTGGTTGTTGGCGTTTATTGCAATAAGGATATTGGCTTTTTCTTGTTTTACTGCTGTTGCGGCATCAGGCTTGTTGACATCAATACCTGACTCTTTGACAAAAGTTGCTGTCACAATAAAAAAGATCAACATGATAAATACCACATCTAACATGGGTGTGATATCTATGGCTGACTCTTCTTCTGCTTCAGAAGAACGCGAACCTAAACGTCTCATAATATTTGCCTATTAAAAATTAGGGAGCCTCTGATTGTGTCTGGGGCAATATCGTGTTTCATGACACATCAGTGGCTCCTTTTAGTTAATGATCCATCGTCATGTGTTCACCCAGTAGCAAACGCTCGCGCTTCGCACGTGACTGTAAAAATGCGCTTATCGCTATACCTGATAAGGCGGCGACCATTCCAGCCATAGTGGGGATGGTCGCTTTAGATATGCCTGACGCCATGGCTCTTGCGTTACCCGAACCCGATAGTGCCATCACTTCAAATACTTCAATCATACCCCATACTGTGCCGAGCAGACCTAACAATGGACATAGTGCAACACAGGTGGCTAGAATGTTTAAGTGTTTCTCCAATCCTTGAGAAACCATCGAAATAAGGCGTTCTCTAATGCGGTGGGCATGCCAGGATTTTCTCTCTTCACGTGCTTCCCATATTGCCAACGCTATTTTTACTTGCTTACGATGCGCGCCAAATAAGTAAAACATGCGTTCAATAATGAGCGCCCACATTACCAACAGCAACACGGCGATAGCAACAAGGACTTCACCGCCTAATTCAAAGAAATCGCGTACTGCAGCAAATTCAGTATAGTGGCCCAATAACTGTTCTAGAAATCTCATAATCAGTACGCTAAGCTACAGTAGTGCGTTTCTCAGAATGCTCGGCAATCATGCCCACGGCTTGCTCTTCTAATACTTGACTCAAACGCTTTGCGCGACCACTGGCTAATGAAAACAAGAGAACTGCGGGAATAGCAACGACTAAACCGAGTACTGTCGTCACAAGCGCCTGCGATATTCCGCCTGCCATCACTTGCGGGTCGCCCGTACCAAACAGGGTTATTGCCTGGAAGGTATTGATCATGCCGGTAACAGTACCCAGCAAGCCTAATAAAGGCGCTGCAACCGCTATAATTTTGATAAAGACTAAAAAGTGGGTAAATTTGGGTGTTTCTTTCATAACCGCTTCATCTAAGCGTAGCTCCATTGTCTCAAGATCAGCTTTGGGGTGATTATGATAAACCTGAATCACTCGCCCAAGCGCATTAGCTTTGCTCGGTTTATCCAACTTACGAGTTTGACTGCTTATCGCGACACTTGAGAAAAACAATGCTAACAATCGCCATACTGCTATAAGCAAGGCAAAGGCACCTAAACCTAAAATGATATAACCAATGATGCCGCCTTGTTCAATACGCTCCTGAAGATTGGCCTTGCGAACTAATCTTGACAAGATTTGGCCGCGAGATACGTCCAATCCAAACGGTACGATACCGGAGTTGGTACTTTCTACACCACTGATCGTTGCGACATAGCGAGTCTGTGGATCGCGTGACAATTCGGATAAACTGCCTGTTTCTGCATTGAAGGTAAGATATTTACCGTTAGATACAGCGTTAAATAAACCAACACGAGTTACTAACTGATCACGTTCTTCGCCATCAGTCGTTATTACTTTACCTTCAAATTTGACGATTTTGCCAGACTCAATCATTTCACGCTGTAGCTCAAACCAAAATTGCTCGATCTCTTCAATAGAAACAAGCTTGCCGGTAGTGCCTAGTTTTTGCGCAAGATTTGTCGCAAATTCAGGTCGATCGGGGTATTGGACATGCGTCAGCGAACTTTCAAATTGACCGCTAGCCTCAACTGCCGCCACTTGCAAAACACCAAACAATTCTTTTAGATCACCCAATCTCTCATTAAGGGCTTTCTCAGATTCAGTTATTTTTTTATCATTTTCTTCGAAGGCTAATTCCAGTGATTTTGAGTGCTCCTCCTCTGCAACACGAGATGAAACCGTCTCTTGAAGCAGCTTCACCTGTTGTGCTTTGTTACTGCTAAATTTTTCTATGCGCTGTTTGTTCGCTGCCGCGTCTTGACCGCGACCCTGTTTAACTTGCTCTAACAATTCGTTCATGGATACGGGCTCAGCAGCTATTGCTGCTTGACCAATCATTAGCCATGAAGCGGATAAAGCTATACTGATACTCACAACCAAGATGCGTGTGACGAGCGATCTATCTGCCGGGCTAGCGCATAATGTTTTCATTAATTAATCTCCTGAGTGACAGATACAGGAATAATAATTAAGTCGGGAGCCGCTTCTTTGCGTGCTAAACGCAAACCTTTAGCAACTTCTCTTTTGTATCGTTTTGGTGAAACAATTTCCCAAGACTTGCTATCAACGTTCCAAACGCCAGTCTCTTCCCCGTCAGCCGTCTGGTATAAATAAGAGATGCGACCGACACGAAGATAGTGTACTTCTCGCACATTATCACCAATGGTTAGCTTGCCATTGTTCGCTTCGATCGTTCGGCCATATTCAATTTCTATTTCATAAGCTTCTAGCACTTTGCGAAACTTTTCTGCGACCGAAATATCGGGGCGCTCTAAAGTGTCTCTTAGGTTGGCGATGCGATCATTCCGTTCTTCGACTAAAAATGGCACGTCAAGACCAATAAATTGGTCTAGTGAATCTATCATGCTAACCATTAATGGCACTATTTGACGCTCAATTACCGCAATTTTTCCAATTGACTCACTGAGGTCACTGAGATAATGGTTCTGATTATCTACTTGTTTTTGTTGCAGACGGTTGTACAGTTTCAAACCCTCTAGCACTTTAAGTTCGGCCTTATACTGGGAGACTATATCTTGTGTCTCATCAGCGAGCTTGTTTATGGTTGCTTGTGCAGAAACGCCTGCCTCTGCTCTTTTTGTTCCTGCTTTTTCAATCTGATCAACGTTAGCAGCTAACGTAAAATTGGATATAAGGAAAACGCCAAAAACAAGTAAGGTATATTTTAAAAAACGCATTTCTATGCACCATAAAAGTGGTTTGTCATGATTTAAATCAAGTGGAATTTTCATTAAATGATTACAGTCTATAGTTACCCCTGACAATCAGAGGCTCCTTGAAATTTAAACACTCGTTGATACCCAGCTGGCAGGTAAAATCTAATTTTGGTGCTGATTCTAGCAAAATATCTTCGTTTGCACTCGCTCCAGTTTCAAAAACGCGATCATTTGACATATTGGAAGAGGAATGTTGTTTCTAGGTTATATCCAGTAGTAAGCCCTGCCCTTAAGGGCGTCACCAGGTTGGTCCTCGAAGAAGAGGGCCAACTAATATAGGGTTAGTTTCCTGTTGTGAATTGATCAAAGATTCCTTAGATACAGCAGTTTCAATAAATTATTGTTGTTCAAAAAGCTAATTTCTCTGAAACCGCTACCGTATAGCTAGTCAGGGTAGCTTAGAAACGTGTTCTAACCGTTAATCTGGCATTAATTGGTGCACCTGTTGAAATGTTGTTGTCATTATGCGCTGCCGGAAAATACTCTTCATCGAACAAGTTTT
>CAYUKF010000067.1:1694-8704 GCA_964445215.1 uncultured Thiotrichales bacterium | reverse complement strand
AATACTTCATTCACCTTCTCCACTAAGCACTTGCACTCCAACCATAATCGGCATATTGCCAATCAACTTTATTCTCATTGAGGTCAATAACATAAAACCCTTCTTCGGTACCCATTCTCGACCCTTGCCACCAACGACCACAAATCGCGCCACCGGTAATAAAGGTGGTATTACGCCAACGAATTACCTCAGCAACGTGCAAATGACCTTGCAACACAAGCAACAAATTGTGTTGCGCAAACAACTCCAATATCGCGACATTATCAACCATAACGCGGTTTGCCGGTGAGCCTTTGGTGTTACCCTCAGTCGCTGCAAATAAATTACTTAACAAGGGCATGTGCAGTGTGACAACAATGGGTGTAGAACGAGCAGTGCGAGACAAGTCTTGCTGCAACCAGGCCAGTTGTTCGGCGTCTAAACGGCCTTCATAGTCCTTTTTATCCGCCACAATAGTCATGCTATCAAGCACAATAAAATGGTAACCAAACGCATCAAAGGCATACCAGGTTTGTGCTAAACCCATACGTTGACGATAGTCATCTCTCGGATCGCTATTGGCCGGGCTGCCGTCTTTGGGTTGTACACCAACCAGGTCGTGATTACCTATAGCAGGATAAACTGGAGTATGTAGCGCACGATGCATACTCATATAGATATCCCAATGGGCAGCCATAGATTGGCTAGTGCCATTAAAACCGCCATCGATGTAATCACCACCTCCCATAATTAAATCTGCCTGTGAACGATTAATTGCATCAGCCGCTATAAGCACTGCATCAGCAGCACGTCGTTGCGACATAGCGTGAACGTCAGTATAAAAAACTAAACGCAGATCGTTCTTTTTTGGTTTAACAGGGAGTTTTGCGCAACTAGCCAGATAGCTTGTCGCTACTAGCGCAGTACTACTTTGCAACCATCTGCGACGATTATAGTGAGCCATAATTAAATTTAGTCTTGAGTTTTACTCTCAATATTAATAACCCCAATAAGCTAACAATCAATAAGGTTAATAGCTGTTTTTTGCTTAATACCGTGATGAGACTCTGGCTAACAGGACTATCATAATAGCTATCACTATTGACGCTATTTTTTATTAATAACTTGTCTCTCTGGTGTAGTGTAAAGGATGACTCTTCCAAGGTGCTGGAGAAATATTTTTCTACTATTTTATTTTCAAAATAGGCGATCCGCAATCGTCGTTGCTGTTCAACCGGAGAATAACGTTTTGTTTGTTTCCCCGTCTTGAGGTAATAGTCACGTCGATTCAAATGCACACGCAGCTCATGCAGAAAAGGATCGGTCATTGGCGAATAGCGTGTAATAAATTCTTTATAATCACCGAGCAAAGGTGCCTCATCTAATTTTCGTGCAGCATCTTTTGCATAACTCTTATCATGCTCCCTTAACTCATTAGGATTAAAACGGGAACGGAACAACCCTATTTCTTCATCCTCATAACGATAACCATATTCAGACATAATATGACCATTATGGGATAAAAAAGATAAGGGGCTTATTTTTTTGCTATACCAGTTTATGCTATCGGGCGTATTGGCAAAGCTGAGTATCAGCAGTGACAGACAGAATATTGCAAGCCATAAAACTAATTGAATACTGTGATTATTAATCGAGTAATTAATCACTTTAGGCTCTATACCTTTCGCTATAGCAATACAAATCACAATCGCAGCCATGACATTAATACCAATGTCGTCTAATCCCCAAACACGATTTGGCATAAGCCACTGTAAAGTTTCATCAATGATTCCTACCGATGCTGTTGCAAGCACTACCGCTATATAAATCAGCATATTAGGGTGACGCCATGACAATGCATTAAATAGCAAAACCGCTAATACACCATACTGAATGAAATGTATGGCTTCAATCGGGTTACTCCACAAACTAAACGTATACGCAACAAGAAATACAGCACACGACACTATCCAAACAATATTTTTTGGTTTTAATTCAGTCGTTGTGTGTTTTAATCGAACAAGGAGAAATAGTGTTGAAATAATGATAATGGCAATGACTATATAGCCAAAAGCGTTATCACCCAGGATGTCGCGAGTATAGTCTGTCAGCCTTCGTGCTAAAGGGATGGTCAAAAGCAAAATGATGACCCATAAGGCGACAACTATCCAGCAACGAAGCTCAGTAGCAATGATTTTCTTACGGCTCACACTATGGCTCACCCGTGAGTGTTAAAACTACAACGTGCCATTGAGGTGCAACGCGCCATTTAGGTATTTAAATCGCGTTGGCACGATCAATAATGTCCTGATAATAACTACGTTGCTGTTCTGCGCTATCTCCCCCATTAAATACCAATGCACCAGAGCTGTAGGTCGTACCATAGGTCGCGGCTAAATTAACAGATTGTGCGACTCCGGAGAAAAACAGGTGGTCCGATAAATCACTTAATGGATGAACAAAGGCCGCCCATAAGGTCTCGTTCGCTATTGAGTAACGTGCGTCCAAAGCAGAATCAAAATTTGCTTGCATTAATCTTTCCAGCATTTCAGCCTCGATGTCAGCAGCCGGCAATATAGGAACCATTACACGCATACGACCCGCTCGCTCATCAGTAATCACATAAATTTGAAATTTATCTAAATGCATCAACCAGAACCCTGGCCTTCCCTCAACTTCATCATCTAGCTTTTTGATCAACGTGGCAATCCGTTCATTGGTCATCGTAGACGAAGTAGCCGTATTATTCGATATATCCTCATCGGCGCTAAGCAGAGGCGATATCACGGCCAGGGTGAGTAATACATAAATAAGTGTTCTCATCACTATTTCCTCTACTCAAATTAAACAATAAATATACCAATAATACTCTGTCAATACATGCTAAGTCGTCAATATACAGTGTCGCACTAAAATCGCGTGTACGGCCTCAATCCCTTTTGCTTTATAGGCTATTAACTCTGTTTGCCTGGCAGCCTTCACATTAATGTCATTATCATCAATAAACAACAGTTCTTTCGGCAGCAACTCAAGACTGTCTATAACGTTTTCGAACGCAGAGTGGGCTTCCCAGTCTTTGCTAGACACCTAAAAGCTATATAATGTAACTATATAAGAGGTATTTATGAATAGTGGGAAACGATATACCGATGAATTTAAAATAGAAGCGGTTAAGCAAGTCACTGAACGGGGTTATTCGCCGATGTTGCTGAACGGTTAGGCACGACAATCCATATTTATATGCCTGGTTAAACCGCTTTGGAGAGCAACGTCCTCAACACCTGGATCAAGCTGAGAGCCAAGCAGAAATCGTACAGCTCAAATCTGAGCTACGGCGTGTCACGGAGGAACGTGACATACTAAAAAAGGCCGCAAAGTACTTTGCAAACAACCCAGAGTGAAGTACGCTTTTATCAATGAGCATCGTCATGACTATCCGGTTCGCGTGATGTATCGTATTTTCAAACTTCACCCGAGTGGCTTTTATGCTTGGTTAACAAAACCCATATCCGATCGTGCGATGGAAGATCAACGACTCTTAAAATTGATTAAAGTGTTTTATATTGCGAGCGGAGCAACCTATGGTAGTCCCTGGGTCCATGGTGATTTACGTGAGTCAGGTTGAAACATGCAGTGTTCATCGCGTGGCTAATCAAGATTGAGAGTGGCAATACTACCCTTGCCTTCACGCACGAGCACAGGCTCATCATCGAGCCATTCAACCACTGTGGTCGGTTCATAACCGCAAGCGCCGCCATCAACAATAACGTCAATGCTATTACCCATTTGCTGGCGAATCTCTTCGGCATCAGCCAACGGCAGTACTTCGCCTGGCAGCATCAGGCTGACGCTCATTAGGGGTTCGCCCATCGCATCGAGTAAGGCCTCACATATGGTGTTATCAGGCACGCGAATGCCAATGGTGCGTCGTCGCGGGTGTTGTAGGCGACGCGGCACTTCACGTGTGGCACGCAAAATAAAGGTGTAAGCGCCTGGCGTTACCGACTTAATCATACGATACGCGGTATTGCTGACTCGTGCATAGGTGGCAATTTCTGATAAATCACGACAAACCAAGGTGAAATTATGTTTGTCTTCCAAACCACGCAATCGGCGAATTGCGTCCATCGCTGTTTTATCACCAATATGACAACCCAAGGCATAGCTCGAATCTGTCGGGTATGCCACAACACCGCCTTTGCGTAGCACTGTCGCCACTTGCTCAATCAATCGCGGCTGTGGATTGTCAGGATGAATAGGAATAAATTGCGCAGGCATAGTAGTAAAGAGGTGTATTAGTGCGCATTGCTCAAGGCTAGCACATTGTGCTGCCAGATCGGTTTACATTGCTCAGGTAATGGCACCACCTGACCCAGCTCGCGACGGCCTTTTTCAGGGTCATGAAAATCAGAACCTAGCGATGAGTATAAGTCGTAATCAGTCGCTAATGCAGCGGTAATACGGATGTCATCATCATTATGGCCACTACCAATCACCTCAATAGCTTCGCCACCAACATCGACAAAATCTGCTAACATTTTTTTCATTTTAGTCATAGTGAGTTTATAACGCGCTGGGTGTGCCACCACAGCAACACCACCGGCACCTTTAATCCACGACACAGCCTCTTCAAGAGTAGCCCATTGGCAACTGACATAGCCCGGCTTGCCATTAACCAAATAACGCTTAAACACCTGCTTCATATCTTTAGCGTAGCCTTGATCGATAAGCCAGCGGGCGAAGTGGGCGCGGCTCATGCTGTCTTGCTGACAATATTTTTGCGCGCCCTCAAAGGCACCTTCGATACCATGGCGCTGTAAATCTTTAGCCATACGTTGCGCACGTTCTGAACGTACGCTTTGCTGCTGCGCCAAACCAGCAGCTAAATTGGTATTTTCCGGATCAATACCCAGACCAACAATATGCAGCAAGTGCTTGCGCCAATTGACCGAAATTTCTACGCCATTAACCAAGTGCACACCGTTTTCGTCAGCCACTGTCCGCGCCTCGGCCAGGCCATCGGTATTGTCATGGTCAGTCAACGCCAACACATCAACGCGCTGATCTGCCGCGCGCTGCAATAGCTGCGTTGGCGTCAACGTGCCGTCAGAGAAGGTTGAGTGAGAGTGAAAATCGTATTTCATGGCTTCCTGTTTGCGCAGCCGACAATCATGGGGATGGATTACTATATAATGACGAGCTTTTCTGCGCGTGCGAGCTGTATCACCATGAAATTGCTGTTAGATTTTTTTCCCATTATACTATTTTTTATTGCTGCCAAGGTATACGACATTTATATCGCCACTGTTGTTGCCATTATCGCCTCAGTATTGCAAGTCGCCTACCTTTGGTTTCGTCATGGCCGCGTCGAAAAAATGCACCTTATTACCCTGGCCGCCATCGTTCTGCTTGGTGGCACGACACTGCTGCTGCAAGATGATATGTTTATTAAATGGAAGCCATCGGTAGTTAACTGGATTTTTGCTGTGGTCTTTGTTGGCAGCCAGTTCATTGGTAAAAAACCTATCATTCAACGCATGATGGGCAATAATTTTACGCTACCAACAAGCATGTGGATCAAGTTAAATTTAATGTGGACAGGCTTTTTCATCTTTTTAGGCTTAGCTAATCTTTATGTCGCCTACAATTTTGACACAGACACCTGGGTTAATTTCAAGCTATTTGGCATGCTTGGCTTAACCTTGCTGTTTATTATTTTACAAACTGTCTATATCTCACGCCATGCCGTACCCGTTGAAAATGCCGAGCCAGATAGCAGCCTAAATAGCAATAGTAAGGACGATAAAAAAAATAAGGATGAGGAGCAATAATGCATTACGTAATTGTTGCCGAAGACATCGATAACAGTCTCGATAAACGCCTGGCTGTTCGCCCTGCTCACCTTGAACGTTTGCAAACCTTAAAAAATGCCGGACGCTTAGTCGTCGCCGGCCCCTGCCCCAGTATTGATAGTGAAGACCCAGGCCCAGCCGGATTTACTGGCAGCGTCATTATTGCCGAGTTTGTGTCGCTCGATGCCGCCAAAACATGGGCCGATGCCGACCCTTATGTTGCCGCAGGCGTCTACGCCAGTGTCAACGTTAAACCGTTTAAATGTGTGCTGCCATGAGTAATCACAGCAACCCCCAAGAGCTTGCCCCCGCGAAGGCGTGGGGACGCGTAGCTATGATTCGTCAGCGCTTAACTGATAGTTTGTCACCCAGTTCACTTGAGATTGCTGACGATAGCCACAAACACGTTGGCCATGCCGGTGCCGCAAGTGGCGGCGGGCATTTTACCGTGCATATCGTTGCTGAGGCTTTTATCGGCAAATCACTCATTCAGCGTCATCGCGCCATTTACGATGCGCTTGGTGATGCTATGAAAAGTGACATTCACGCCTTAAGTATTAAAGCTTATACGCCCGCTGAAACAAACCCTTAATAGCGAAAAATGGCCATGCTTCGTGCAAACTATCAAATTAGGCGAAATACTGAGCTTTATGCTACCAAATCAAGATGGTAGACTAGTACATCAACCATATTATATTGTCGGATCAGCGATCCTGTGGCATTTCGCATCAAGGCGCAGCTCGCAGGCAAGGGTGGTTCCCTTGTCAAGAGCTGTAACGCCGAGGCGAAATGCCACAAGGTCGCCCGAAGGGTTGGTCTGTCAGCACCCATGGCGGTGTTGCGCTTCTTGTCAAGGGAACCACCCTTCTCTGCGAAGCGCGCCTGGCCATAGGCGCTGACAGACCAACTGATCCGACAATATAATATGGTTGATGTACTGGCATTCCTTAAATTTGGTGACTAGCATAAGTCACTGGTAACACAGGGGCAAAGCAGTGGATTTTATAATTAAAACAACGAACTCTTTAACCGAAGCAATGGGTTTTATAACCGAAGAGCTCATTACCGGTATGGTACTTTGGATCAGCATCGGCGTCAGCATACTTCTGTGCGTTTTGATCGCAATGATTTACTTCAAAGACAACTGGTTTGAACCGAATAAAGACGCTGAATAAAAAT
>CAYUKF010000067.1:0-1594 GCA_964445215.1 uncultured Thiotrichales bacterium | reverse complement strand
AGCAAGACCAAATTATTTTTCTCGGCAAGAGCAACGATTTTTTCAATATCTCGAATCCCGCTTTCTGGGTTAATCGAGCGCGCCCAGGCATCGAGCCGCATATTACCCTCTGAGGTAAATTCACCCTGGTAATTAAACGGGCCGTAAAGACAAAAGTAACGACCTGCCTCCAACACAGCAGCCACACCACTAAACATCGCCGTCACTGCCAGCCAAGACATAATATGCGCAGTATTAGCTGAAAACACAGCCTCTGCCTTGGCTACCGGCCAAGGGGTACCGAATACATCTAGTGTCAAAGCTGGGTTAATATTATTCAAACTAGATTGCTCTCGATAGGCTTCAATGCTAGGCAGTGTCTCGCCCCTATCGGTAGGCTGCCATGTCAGATGAGGCAGTGCCGAGGCCATATGAACTGCATGTTGGCCGCTACCACTGCCAATTTCCAGAACTAGCCCCGGCTCGGTAAATAGTGTTTGCAAGATATCTAAAATTGGCTGCTTGTTATTTTCACAGGCCTGTGAAAACAGTAACTTATCAATCATATAAATAATTTACTTTAAGCTTGCCGGGATGCTTGTGACTACTGAAAGGCATGCTGCTTGCACGTAAGGCTGCAAACATAGAGGTAAAGCATCAGCGATTAATCGTTCAGAATAAACGTCACCTTCAGCGTCACGCGGTATTCGATGATTTTACCGTTTTCCACTACCACTTGTTGATCTTGTACCCAGGCACCTTTGACATTATCTAATGTTTGGCTTGCGCGCTTAATTCCAACCTGGCAGGCATGTTCAAAACTTTTTTCCGAACCCGAAATAATCTCAGTAACGCGTGCAACAGACATAACCTTCCCCTTTAGATTGTTAAGTGTGTGTTAGTTTAACTCAACACCAATAAGAAAGAGAATCGCTATCGAATGTGGACGTCTTTTTTAACTCGGGCTAGTCTATGACGCGTAGCTAGGGTATTACGTAACAAGCCCACCAAGCGATCCCCAGTCAAGGGGTGTGAGCGCGCTAAGTCACCACGAAAGCCGATGCGTCTGATGCTATTACCATCCTGAAAACGAATCGCCAACCAGGTGTCACGGCGATATCCCGATAATTGGCGACTAACGGGCACTGTCAAACGTTTAACACTAATAATGTCATCGTAATCGATTGATATTTCATCGCTATTATTAGCATAGTGCAAGCCCTCTTCAGCAAACACCAAGGTACCCGTATTAGTGAAACGTATCGACGAATCAAACGTGCCATGACGAGTATAGAGAATATACTTAAACTCCTGAGGAATCGTCGTTTTGTAGTTAGCCCCTAAATAGGTGTTAACGTCCGTATCACTGGCATTAAGGTTTGGGTTTGGCGAGGCGCAGCCAACTAAAGCAAGCCCTAAACTTGCAGCCAAAGCTATTTTTGATAGATGAAAGAAAATTGACATGGTATGCCCTTCGTATGGGAGTTGTCTTTTGACTTTACCAGATTAAGAAAGTTTAGTATCCATAGTGTCACGATAAGATATTTATTTAATAAGTAACCCCAGTGCTGTCCCGTTAACTTAATATGCATCATTGTTTAACTGGCATAACACT
>CAYUKF010000066.1:0-8845 GCA_964445215.1 uncultured Thiotrichales bacterium | reverse complement strand
TCTCTAGTTCGCTGTGTTTTCAAGCTTTGCTACAATTTTTTCGATAAAGTTATCATCAAGCTTTAATTTTTCTTTAAGTTCGTCTAGCGTTTCAGGGAATTGTTCGCCCTTGCTTAAAGGGTCATTGCCAATTTTCCCCAAGAGTAAATGCGCTATCGTGACAATGGCGTGAATATAGTCTTCTTCTTGCTCTAGCTGAGCAATCTTTTTATATGAATGCGTTGAGCTTAGAATATTTTTTAATTTATCAGGTAAACGTAATTGGCTCGCCAAATGTAGGATCACTTGGTCATGGCTAAGCCCCAAAGTCTCTTGCTCGACAACTTCGAGTGGTTGGTTTTCATCTAAGGCGCGTTGATATGACACTTCGTATTCATCACCAAGATTACTCGATAAGACTAAAATTCCCAGATCGTGAATAAGGCCGACAAACTCGGCATCATCGGCAACAGTAGGCTTGATTTTGATTGCGATCAGCTTACATAGCATGGCCACTAATTGACCATGTTTCCAAACCGAATTATTGACCGCGCTATGGGTATCACTGATTGCGTGTAGTGTTGCCATAACAACGGCGCTTCTAATATTTTTTAGGCCGAGCATAGTCAGCGCATTGGGCACATTAGTGATCTCTTTACGTCGACGATATAGCGGTGAGTTTGCATAACGTATAACTGTGCCAGCCAAGGCTGGATCTTGCATTATTTTTTCTTTTATCTTATGAATGTCAGGGTCGTCAGCAGTAACGAGCTCCATAACTTGCAGCCCTTGTGGTGACACTCCTGGCATATCCAATTGTGAAATATCGAGGTCCATCTCAACTCCTGATTATTCGTATTTCCTGTTAAAAATAATGGGTTAAAATATAATGGATTCAAATGTGCCAATGCTGTCAGGGTTTTCTAATAGCTGATGCGAGATGATGATGGCTGTTGCCGTCCAAATCTGATGTAAATTCGCGCGCCGACCAATTAACGACCCAGCTTTGCCATCATAATATTCTGGCCAATCATCATTTTTGAGTCGGTCAATACATAATTCAAAGGCGCGTTCGGCAAGATGCGCACGGCCGGTACGAATCGCAGCACCTGTGAACACCCACATTAACGTTGGCCAGCTACCGCCATTGTGGTATGACCAGGGTACGTTCTTAGGGTCGGCACCAGTGCGAAACTCCCATTCCTTACCAAACATCGCTGGATAACAGAGCTTCATCGGCATTTCGCCCATAATATCGTCCCAGCGTGACTCGCAGAGGTTCATGACTTGCTCGGCTTGCTCATCCGTAGTCAGGCCAAACAAGATCGCAAGTAAATTGCCTAGCGAAAAAAAACGAAAGTCAATGCGACTCGGGCCAACGTTGCCGACCATATAGCCACTACCGTCTTTTATCCAGCCATCAAGCCAGTGTGGAATGCTTTGCGGGAAAATATTCAGTACATTAACTGCATCAAGACCAAATTCTTCACCTTTGTAGCGGTGAATTTCATTCAGTCGATTAACATCGAGCCAATAAAATAAACGCACATACGAACGTAGTGTTTGCAATCGTTTTTGGATCACTGCTAATAGATTTTCATTTTCCTCGTTATGAATCAACAGTTCTTGCGCAGAAACCAAGGTGCCATAAAACAAGGCTTCAATCTCAAGTGGATGGCCATAGACGCCCATACGGCGGTCAATCATGAACGAGGCATCAGGAACCAATAGTGCAGGTGAGGTAACAAAGGTTTCATGAAGATACAATTGCAGAATGAGCCGAATAGCTTGTTGAAAGTCGGGTGAGTGCGCGAGTTTGATATCGCCTTTATTGATCACGTAAGCGCGCAACAAAATCATCCACCACATCGCTGAATCGACCGGCGCAACACGGCCAATAGCACGGTCACCAAAATCAGCAACCAGCTCTTCTGAACCATCTTCACAATGAATGACTTTAAAGCTGGCTGGCATCAAGCCTACGGCATGACGATGGCCTTCCATTTCAGTTTGTTGACCTTGCAAGTGCATCACCGAGCGAAGAAAGTTGAGCACGATTTCATCGCGACCGTCCATCATAAAGACGAGAGCAGCAGGCACAAAATCGCGGACAAAACACTCGGAATAATTCTCAGCTTCAGACTCAGAAGAGCAGGCGGCGAGTGTGCCGATAGGGTCGCCTTGCCAATATAAAATTGAACGCTCTAATAGCTCGTAAGCAGACTCAATTGCGGGTCGTGCTTTCATAATTAATTACCTATTATTTTTCTTGATATATGCGTGTTAACTCATTGATTATAATTATTATATTTTATAACATATTTAATAAAAAATTAACGTCACGTTTCCTTGTGTTATGGTTACTTCATCGGTACACAATGGTAATACTTGAATAACTGCAGGCAGTGTACTGACTATGCAAAAAAAAATCCCCGTTACTGGAATATTAATTACTAATCTCGGTACGCCCGATGCCCCAACAGCCCGTGCGGTACGCCGTTATTTGGCTGAGTTTTTATGGGATAAACGCGTCGTGGAGATACCGCGTCTTATATGGTGGTTAATTCTGCACGGCGTTATTTTGCGCACACGCCCAGCAAGGTCGGCTAAGGCTTATGCTGGCGTGTGGACAGAAGATGGCTCGCCCCTCATGGTGTATGGAAAAGGCCAAAGAGAAGCCTTGCAGATACGACTAAACGAACGTTTTAGCGGTCCGGTGCTTGTCGAACTAGCCATGCGCTATGGTAATCCATCAATAGAATCAGGTTTAGAAAAGCTACGTGATGCCGGTGCACAAAGAATTCTAGTGTTACCCCTGTATCCGCAATATTCTGCGGCAACCACAGCATCGACTTTTGATGCTGTGGCTAACACACTGAGAAAATGGCGTTGGATTCCTGAGCTGCGTTTTGTTCAGCACTATCACGACGCACCCAGTTACATTCAAGCCTTAGTCAATAGCATAGAAGAAAACTGGCAAGACAATGGCCGTGCCGACAAGTTGGTGTTTTCCTTTCATGGTATGCCTAAACGTACTTTGCTCGCAGGTGACCCCTATTATTGTGAGTGCCATAAAACAGCCCGTCTTGTTGCAGAAAAATTAAACCTTAGCAAAAATGAGTATCTTGTTAGCTTTCAATCGTTGTTTGGTAAAGAAGAATGGCTCAAGCCCTACACCAGTGAAGAGCTGAAATGCTTAGCGGCTGAAGGTGTTAAGTCACTCGATATTGTTTGCCCAGGATTCTCAGCCGATTGTGTTGAAACGCTTGAAGAAATTATGATAGAAAATAAAAATTATTTCTTGGGTGGCGGTGGTGAACGGTTTAATTATATCCCTGCACTCAATGTACGTGATGATCACATTGCGGCGCTCGAAGATATTGTTGTCAGCCACACACAAGGCTGGGCAGAAACCAGCGTGGACTGGAATCAAACCGAGGCAGAGCAAACCTTGGCAGACAGTCAGCGATGTGGCCGTGAAGTGGGTGCTGCTTAGAAATTTGTTCAGCTATTGCGCGGCAATTGCTGTAGCTGGCAACCGTTCGTACTGGCATAGATCTGGCTGCCTTGCTCATACCAATCGCCTAATACAATACGCTGAGCGACTTTGCCATCTAAATCAATCGTATGCACATTGGGTCGATGTGTGTGGCCATGAATCATCTGTTCGACATTGTGTTCGCGGAGAATTTTTTTTACCGCATTTTGATTAACATCCATAATTTCCATCGACTTTTCTTTATTCGCATCCTGGCTTGCCATGCGGTATTCCTTGCCTTTAGTAATGCGTTGTTCAATTGATAAGGCCATTAACTGTTCTATGGTCTGTGGGTTACGAATATAGGCACGGAATTTTTGATAATCGTCGTCATCGGTACACAGTAAATCACCGTGTGTAAGTAGGGTTGGCGTGCCGTATAGATCAATAACACAGGGGTCATTGAGAATCTCACAGCCACAGGCAGTGGCGAAATCATTGCCGATCAAAAAATCACGGTTGCCGTGCATAAAATAAACGGCAATACCACGATCACTAATGGAGCGTATTGCTTTAATAACGACTTCATGTTCAGGGGTAATGGCATCATCACCTAGCCAAATTTCGAATAGATCACCAAGAATATACAGTGCTTCCGCATGGGGCGCGCTGTCTCGCATAAAAGACAGAAACTGCTGAGTGATATCTGGTCGATCTGCAGCTAGGTGCAGATCGGAGATAAACAAGGTGTGAGCGGCATTGCTCATTGACGTATCAGCAGACAGAGGGCGTCGTTATTGTTACTCGACAGCACGCACTTTAGTAATAATCACAGGCTCAGTCGGCACGTTGCCATGACCTTCAAAATTACCGACAGCGACTTTACGAATTTTATCGACCACATCCATGCCGTGGGTGACTTTGGCGAATACGGTATAACCCCAACCGCTGCCGTTGGGCGCTGTAAAATTAAGGAAGTCATTATCCACAACATTAATAAAAAACTGCGATGTGGCTGAGTGCGGATCATTGGTGCGTGCCATGGCAACCGAGCCACGAACATTGCTTAAACTGTTATTGGCTTCGTTTTTAATTGGGTCTAAAGTCTCTTTATCGTTAAAATCTTCATCAAAACCACCGCCCTGAATCATAAATGTGTCCATCACGCGATGAAACAAAGTGCCATCGTAATGACCGCTGGCAACGTATTTCATGAAATTATCGACAGTAATTGGCGCTTTGACGCGATCAAGTTCTAAAGTAATTTCACCATAATTGGTATCAATGGATACAACAGGGTTGGCGGCATCTGCAGACACAGTAAGACTCCCAAGTAAGCTGACAAGAAAAAGCGTAATAAAAAAGATTAGACGGTTCATTACACACCTATTATTAATTTACATCAAATTTGAACGCGCATTATAATCAGTTTTTATGGTGCTGTGCTTAAATACGCTAATATCTTCAGCCAACGTCGTACTTAGCAAGAGAAGAGAGACAAATAATGTCTGTAACGAATATCAATACTAAGGTGACTACCCGTTTTGCTCCCAGTCCCACTGGCTTCGTCCATTTGGGCAATATACGCACGGCCTTATTTAATGTGTTACTGGCACGCAAACACGGTGGTGATTTTTTGCTGCGTATCGAAGATACCGACGCTGAACGCAGTAAGAATAAGTTTACCGCTGCCCTGATGCAAGATATGCGTTGGTTAGGCTTAACCTGGGCACAAGGCCCTGTTGATGATAGCGGTAAGCCTGGAGTCTACCACCAGTCACAACGACAACACCTCTACCAAACCCATTACGATACGCTGCAAGACTGTGGTAAGGCCTACCCCTGTTTTTGTAGCACCCAGCGTTTAGCTGTATTACGTAAAACCCAATTATCGGCAGGGCAGCCACCACGTTATGACGGCATCTGTGCCCACCTCAATAAAGATGAAGTAGAGAACAAGTTAGCCGAAGGCCAAAAACCAACGCTACGCTTTCGCGTACCACAGAGTGAAACCATCACCTTTGTTGACTTTGTGCGTGGCGAGCAGCGTTTTGCCAGTGATGATATTGGTGACTTTATTATTCGTCGTAGTGATGGCACACCGGCCTTCTTTTTCACCAATGCGATTGACGATGCGCTAATGAACGTCACCCATATATTGCGTGGTGACGACCACCTCACTAATACACCCCGACA
The DNA here is from genome assembly GCA_964445215.1 of uncultured Thiotrichales bacterium. Taxonomy (GTDB): domain Bacteria; phylum Pseudomonadota; class Gammaproteobacteria. Next base: position 3,192 of record CAYUKF010000066.1, on the reverse strand, counting down.
ATTAATGTTGCTACAGGCACTGGGGATGCGTGAACCAGCATACGGTCATATCTCGCTCATTATTGGTGATGATGGTGCGCCACTTTCAAAACGTAATGGCAGCATGGGAATTCGCGACATGCGCGCAGCAGGCTATTTGCCTGAGGCCATCATTAACTACCTGTCACGCCTAGGCCATTACTATGCTGATAACAGCTTTATGAGTTTAGAGGATTTAGCCAAACAGTTTGATGCCAGCCACCTTGGCAAAGCCCCTGCACATTTTGATCTCATACAGCTACAACATTGGCAAAAAGCAGCGCTTAATGCAGCCGATGACAACACCGTGTGGCAATGGTTAGGTGAAGTCGTGCAGAAATGTGTGCCTAAAGAAAAAAAAGATGTTTTTTTACGATTAGTTAAGCCGAACATCAATAGCCCGGATGAAGGCCTGGCTTGGGTCAAAGTTTTTTTTAGTGATGACTTGGATATAGAAGATGATGCACAACATGCGATAGACGAAGCGGGCAAAGCATTTTTCGATATCGCAGCTCAAGTGTTCACTGACGAAGCCGATTTTAAAACTGCTATAAAAGCTATTGGCAAACAAACCGGCAAAAAAGGCAAACAACTCTTTTGGCCAGTTCGCGCAGCCTTAACCGGCAAAGTGCATGGGCCAGAGATGTCAGATTTGGCTTTGTTATTGGGGGTTGATGAGATTGTGGCTAGATGTAAGAGGGCGGTATAGGTGTTTTACGTATTTAGAATATCTTAATTAAACAATGATAATTGACTGTCTGAATAGTCTTTACGGCTGAGTAAATTAGAAAAAGAGAGGCCTAGTAAGCGTACGCTTTTTGTATTGGCATCTGTTTTGTCGAGCAGTGTAGGAAGCAGGGTAGTGGCTGCTTCGCGCAGTGAAATGATGGTATCGCCGGTATAGCTTCTAGTGACTTGGGTGAAATCTGCATATTTCACTTTCAGTGTCAGTGTATAAGCCAGCAGTTCTCGTTGCGATAAGCTTGCTAACACTTCATCTAATAGCTTGAACAGCTGTTTTAGCATTTTGTCAGTGTCTACGATGTCTTGTTGAAATGTGGTCTCTGATCCCAGGGATTTACGTATTCGTTGATTAGAAACTGGTCGATGGTCTATGCCACGTGCAATATCGTAATAATACTTGGCGCAATTACCAACTATATGTTGTAGCTGCAATAAGCTTTGCTGTTTTAGGTCGCCACCGGTATTAATGCCGAAAGTTTTCATTTTGGCTTCAGTTACTTCGCCAACACCATGGAAGCGACCAATTGGCAAATCATGTAAATAGTGTTCGGCTGCGCCGGGTTTAATGACAAATTGGCCGTTGGGTTTATTTTGATCAGACCCTAGTTTAGCCAGAAATTTATTGTAGGAAATGCCTGCAGAAGCAGTTAATTCTAAATCGTTAAATATTTTTTCTCGTAGTTGTTTCGCGATCAACGTCGCAAGACCGTCGCATATATCTACATCTGTAACGTCAAGGTAAGCTTCATCTAATGATAAAAATTCAATAAGATCTGTGTATTCTCTAAAGATAGCGTGGATTGCTTCGGACACTTTTTTATAAACCGAAAATCGAGGTTTAATAAATATTGCTTGCGGACAATTTCGATAAGCGCGTGAGCTTGGCATAGCGGAATAAATGCCAAATTTTCTTGCTTCATAACTGCTCGCAGCGACAACACCACGACTATCAGGCTGACCACCAACTATTACGGGCTTTCCTCTAAGTTTGGGAAAGTCTCGTTGTTCAACAGAGGCAAAAAATGCATCCATATCAATATGAATTATCTTACGGTTCAAGAGTATTAAAGATGTGGATCCGAGTATTGGTTGGTGATATTGAGAATATTATATGAAATGGAGGGCTATGTTTTTCGCACAACAAGGGAGAAATAGGGTAAAAGGAAAACACCTAGACTGCTATTTTTCCAAAAATGGAAAAGTGCCTAATGTAATTTTTCTGCCGCATACAAAGTATTCTCCAGCAAGGTCGCAACCGTCATTGGTCCCACCCCACCTGGCACGGGGGTAATCCAACTGGCTTTTTCTACGGCGGCGGCAAAACCAAGGTCACCGATCAGCGTGCCATCAGCCTGGCGATTGATACCGACATCAATGGCAATGGCACCTTTTTTAATCCATTCGCCTGGAACGATGCCGGGTTTGCCGACAGCAGCAACGACGATGTCGGCTTGGCTAACATGGTGAGACAGGTCTTTAGTAAAGCGATGACACGTTGTCGTGGTAGCGCCACCGAGCAATAATTCCAGTGTCATTGGGCGGCCGACGATATTTGATGCGCCCACAATAACGGCATGTTTGCCATGAAGGTTTTCGCCTGTGCTTGCTAACAAAGTCATAATACCTTTTGGGGTGCAAGGTCTTAGTAATGGAATGCGTTGCGCTAAACGTCCGACATTATAGGGGTGAAAACCATCAACGTCTTTGTCAGGACGAATGCGTTCAATCACTTGTTCTTCTTGAAAGTGATCGGGTAGCGGTAGCTGTACCAAAATGCCGTCTATAGTTTCGTCTTCGTTTAGTGTATCGATGAGTTCGAGCAGTTGTTGTTGTGCGGTGTCATCGGGCAGGTCGTAAGAGCGAGAGATAAAACCGACTTCAGCGCAGGCTTTGCGTTTGTTGCGCACATAAATCTGCGAGGCAGGGTTGTCACCGAGTAGTACGACGGCCAGTCCGGGTGCGCGTAGTCCTTGTTTTACTCGGGCATCGACGCCAGCTTTTATTGCTGTGCGTATGTTGGCAGCAATGCCTTTCCCATCAATGATTTTTGCGCTCATGGATTCATCTTTTGTGTTGGTCTGGAATGAGCCAATCGGCTTTCTATAAATGCAATAGAAGCGCCAGCACTCTGCGCTGACATGTTATTACGTTAATAAGGAGCTAGCACTCTGCTATAATCCCTTGATTATAGTTGATATCCATTGGCATGACAGCAAAAACTCTCTATGACAAACTCTGGCAATCGCATCTCGTGCATGAGAACGATGATGGCTCGTGTTTGATTTATATTGATCGCCACTTAATCCATGAAGTGACGTCACCACAGGCTTTTGAAGGGCTGCGAATTGCTGGTCGAAAACCTTGGCGGGCAACGGCAAATTTAGCCACACCTGATCACAATGTACCGACCACTGATCGTGCCGCAGGGGT
>CAYUKF010000065.1:0-8913 GCA_964445215.1 uncultured Thiotrichales bacterium | reverse complement strand
TGGCTAACGAAGTCTGTTTCCGTAATTTGCATCTGCCCAAGCCGTGGAAGTTGGATACCTATGTCGGTAACCAAGGCTATGACGCTTGGAAAAAAATATTAAAAGAAAAAACAGCGCCTGATGAGATCATTGCAGAACTCAAAACATCCTGCCTGCGTGGGCGTGGTGGAGCAGGTTTTCCCACTGGCTTGAAGTGGAGCTTTATGCCACGTGAAGCTGACGGTCAGAAATACATCGTGTGTAATTCCGATGAAGGCGAGCCGGGCACATTCAAAGATCGTGACATTCTACGTTTTGACCCACATTCTTTGATCGAAGGTATGGCCATTGCCGGTTATTGTATTGGTGCCACGGTTGGTTATAACTATATTCGTGGCGAGTTTGATGAGCCGATTGAACGTTTTGAGCAAGCGCTTGAAGAGGCCTATGCAGCGGGTTTGCTGGGCAAGAATATTATGGGTTCCGGCGTCGATTTTTATCTTCATGTACACCCTGGTGCCGGTGCTTATATCTGCGGTGAAGAAACGGCCTTACTTGAATCATTAGAAGGCAAGAAAGGGCAGCCACGCTTTAAGCCACCTTTTCCAGCGGGTTATGGTTTGTATGGTCGGCCCACCACCATTAATAATACCGAGACCCTGGCCTCAGTGCCGACCATATTACGTAATGGCGGACAATGGTTTTTAGATTTAGGTAAGCCTAATAATGGTGGCACCAAAATTTTCTCAGTTTCGGGTCATGTTAATAAACCTGGCAACTACGAAATCTCTTTAGGCACACCATTTGCTGAGTTACTAAAACTTGCTGGTGGCATGAAAAATGGTGCAATCCTAAAAGCCGTTATTCCAGGTGGTTCCTCGGTGCCGGTTTTACCAGGTGAGATCATGATGGATGTCGATATGGATTATGATGCGATTGCCAAGGCCGGTTCAATGTTGGGAGCAGGCTCCGTCATCATCATGGATGACACAACGTGTATGGTTAAAGTGCTGGCGCGTATTTCCCATTTTTATTTTGAAGAATCATGCGGTCAATGCACCCCCTGTCGCGAAGGTACCGGTTGGTTGTCGCGCATGGTACATCGTATTGAACACGGTAAAGGTAAACTGGAAGATATCGACAAGCTCGAAGATATCGCAGCCAAGATTGAAGGCCGCACGATTTGTGCTTTGGGTGACGCCGCAGCCATGCCAGTTGCCAGCTTCGTTAAACATTACCGCAATGAGTTTACCTACCATGTTGAGCATAAGCGCTGCATGGTTGGTTCACGTGTCCACTAGATATAGAGCGTTAGCGATGGTAACAATAGAAATAGACGGTCAAAAGCTCGAAGCAGAAAATGGTGCGCTGCTGATTGAAGTGGCCGATAAAGCCGGTATTCATATCCCGCGGTTTTGTTATCACGACAAATTGTCTATCGCAGCTAATTGCCGTATGTGTTTGGTCGAAGTTGAAAAAGCACCCAAGCCGCTACCTGCCTGCGCAACACCTGTAATAGATGGTATGACTGTTTACACAAAATCGCCACAAGCTTTGGCTGCACAACGCGGCACCATGGAATTTCTATTAATTAACCACCCACTTGATTGTCCGATTTGCGATCAAGGTGGCGAGTGTGAGTTGCAAGATACGGCCATGGGTTATGGTGCCAGTTCGTCTGACTACAGCGATGTAAAGCGTGTGGTCAAAGATAAAAACCTTGGCGCACTGATTAATACTGACATGACACGTTGTATTCATTGCACGCGCTGTGTTCGCTTTGGCCAGGAAATCGCTGGCATTATGGAGTTAGGTGTCACCGGTCGTGGTGAGCATATGGAGATCGGTACTTATATAGAAGAGAGTATTGATTCGGAGTTATCAGGTAATATGATTGATCTGTGCCCTGTTGGTGCCTTGACCTCAAAACCTTTCCGCTACACCTCACGCCCGTGGGAGCTAAGCGCAAGTGAAACCATTGCGCCGCATGACTGTTTGGGTTCAAACATTGTGATTCATAGCTGTTTTAACGAAATCAAGCGCGCGCTACCACGTGATAATGAAGATATTAATGAATGTTGGATCTCTGACCGTGATCGCTTTTCCTATGAAGGCTTAAATAATGATCGTTTGTTACAGCCAATGGTTAAAGAGCGCGGTGAGTGGCAAGAAGTTGATTGGGAAACCGCCTTAACTAAAGTCGCTCAAGGTTTTAATACGATTAAAGAGCAACGAGGAGCCAATCATATCGGCGCTTTATTATCACCGTCTGCTACTTTAGAAGAAGCGTTTTTAATGCAAAAGTTTATGCGTGGCCTGGGTTCAAGTAATGTTGACCATCGCTTACGCCAACAAGATTTTAGTGCTGATGATATAGCACCGGACTATCCAAGTTTAGGTGTACGCATCAGTGAGTTAGAAGAGCTCAATGCCGCCCTGTTGATCGGCTCGAATATTCGTAAAGAACAGCCAATAGCAGGGCATCGTTTACGTAAAGCGACATTGGCAGGCGCAAAAATTTCATTGGTTAATGGCCTTGATTACGAATTTAGTTTTGATATAGCGGAGTCAATTATTACTGCGCCGTCTCATTACACCAGCGAGCTTGCTGCAATAGTTAAAGCCTTAATCGATAAAGGTGCCGCCAAGCTAGAGGGTATTGCTGATTTGGTCAGCACTGTCACCGTGACCGAATCGCATCGCGTTATTGCGCAACAATTGACTGATGGCGACAAGTCGGCCGTAATATTGGGGACACAAGCCATACACCATCAAGATTACGCCAGTATTAACGCGCTAGCAGTAGCGATAGCAAAAATGAGTAATAGCTCATTCGGGTCGCTGACTGATGGTGCCAACTCTACAGGTGCATGGTTGGCAGGAGCTGTTCCTCATCGAGTTGTTGATGGTGCGGGGGTATCTCGTAGTGGTTTGAATGCGGCAAGCATGTTTGCACGTAATTTACATGCCTATGTTTTATTAGGTATTGAACCTGAGTTTGACACTGCTAACGCAGCGCAAGCGATTAATGCGCTATCAAACGCCGATTTAGTCGTGATGCTAACGCCCTATGTGACGGATGCCATGCGCGCCTATGCCGATGTGCTATTGCCGGTTGGACCTTTTTCCGAGACTTCGGGCACTTTCGTTAATATAGAAGGGTTGTGGCAAAGTTTTACGGGCGCTATACCGTCACCTGGTGAAGCCAGACCGGCCTGGAAAGTGCTGCGCGTGTTAGGCAATCTATGTCAGATAGAGGGTTTTGATTATACCAGCTCTGAAGAAGTGCGCGATGAAGTAGCGGGCATGTTGTCAGATTCACCTGATCTTACTGGTGGCTGGCGTTGTCCCAAGCAATTAAAAACGAATTTTAATCAAGTGCAAACAATCAGTGACGTGCCTTTGTATGCAGTGGATGCGACGGTGCGTCGCGCGTCGGCATTACAAAATACTGCTGATGCTAAAAGCTCGCAATCTATAAGTATAAACAGGCAGTGTGCTGAGAAGTATGGTTTATTAAACGTACATAAAGTGAGGCTGGATATGCCAGGCAGCGAAATATCATTGCCACTGCAAATCAATGATCGTGTTCCAGATGACTGTGTCTACGTACCGGCAGGTGTCCCGGCGACAGTCGAATTTGATTTTAGTCAACAAGCTGTGCAAATTCGGCCTTAACCAGATAAGCGATAGATAAGTAGATGCTACAAGTTGTACTCGATAGTTGGAATTGGCTCCCTGAGTTGATTCAAATACTACTGAAGATCGTTGTCATCGTGGTGCCGATCATGCTGTCTGTTGCTTATTTAACCTTGGCAGAGCGCAAGGTTATTAGTTATATGCAGGTGCGTATCGGGCCAAACCGTGTGGGTCCGTTTGGTTTGCTTCAGCCCATAGCTGACGGCCTTAAATTGGCGCTAAAAGAAATTATTATTCCAACTAATGCCAACCGTTTTTTGTTTGTTATTGCGCCGCTTTTAGTATTGGCCCCGGCATTGGCGGCATGGGCAGTCATTCCGTTTGATGAAGGGCTTGTGCTGGCAAATATTGATGCCGGTTTATTGTATATCCTGGCGATGACATCGATCGGTGTTTACGGTGTCATTATTGCTGGTTGGGCTTCTAACTCAAAATATGCATTCTTGGGTGCGCTGCGTAGTTCAGCGCAAGTCGTATCCTATGAAATCGCCATGGGTTTTGCCTTGGTTACCGTATTAATGGCAGCAGGCAGCTTGAATCTGCAAGAGATTGTTTTGAGCCAGCAGGGCGGCATTGGTCATTGGTTTCTTTGGCCATTGTTGCCAATGTTTATTGTCTATTTTATTTCCGGTGTGGCTGAAACTAACCGCGCACCGTTTGATGTTGCCGAAGGTGAGTCAGAGATCGTCGCTGGTTTTCACGTTGAATATGCGGGCATGACCTTCGCCTTATTCTTTTTGGCAGAATATGCCAGTATGATTTTGATTGCTGCGCTGACAGCCATTATGTTTATGGGTGGTTGGTTGTCACCGTTTGAAGGTGTTACGTTTCTGAATTTAGATGCTTTAACTTCTTGGGTGCCAGGGATTGTTTGGTTGTTGCTCAAAGTGAGTTTCTTCCTATTCCTGTTTTTATGGTTTCGAGCAACTTTTCCGCGTTATCGTTATGATCAAATTATGCGCCTGGGTTGGAAGGTGTTTATCCCGATCACCATAGTCTGGATAGTGGTCACCGGTTTTCTGGTGTTAGGTGAAGTTGGCCCTTGGTTTGATAAGGCGTAGACGCTGTTTTTCAATAGGCACAGATAATGAGTAAACCGATAAGCAAATTGGGACATTATTTTAATAGCTTCATGTTGGTTGAGTTATTTCGTGGTTTGAAACTCACTGGCCGTTATTTCTTTAAAAAGAATATCACGGTTCAGTACCCGGAAGAAAAGACACCCCAGTCGCCGCGTTTTCGTGGTTTGCACGCACTACGCCGTTACCCGAATGGCGAAGAACGTTGTATTGCCTGTAAGCTGTGTGAGGCAGTTTGTCCAGCGTTAGCCATCACCATTGAATCAGAAGAACGTGAAGACAAGACGCGCCGCACCACACGTTATGACATCGATTTATTTAAATGTATCTTCTGTGGTTTTTGTGAAGAGGCTTGCCCCGTTGATTCGATTGTTGAAACACGTATTTTTGAATATCACTTTGAAAATCGTGGTGAACATATTATGACCAAGGAAAAACTACTGGCCATTGGTGATGAAAACGAACAACAGATCGCCGCTGACCGTGCACAAGATGCTGCGTTTAGATAATAATATGAACACATCATTTAATTTAACATTACAGGGAAGCGATTCAGTATGACGATAGAGCCTGTAATATTTTATTTTTTTGCGGTAGTACTGGTGGCGGCATCAGCCGCTGTTATCACGGTGCCCAATTCAGTGCATGCGGTGCTGTTTCTAGTGCTGGCATTTTTTACCAGTGCCGGTTTGTGGCTATTGCTTGAGGCAGAGTTTCTGGCTATTGTTCTGGTACTGGTTTATGTCGGCGCAGTCATGGTGTTGTTTTTGTTTGTGGTAATGATGCTTGATGTTAATTTTGAGCCAACACGCGAAGGCTTTATTAAAAACCTGCCGATCGGAATTATTGTTGCGTTGATCATGGTAGTTGAAATTTTTCTGGTAGTGGGTCCTAATTTTGGTTTAGACAATTATGCTGCGCCTGTGCCGTATGGCGCTGATTACAGCAATACCAAAGAATTGGGGCTGGTTCTCTATACGGTTTATCTCTATGCCTTTGAATTGGCTGCCGCCATTTTACTGTTGGCTATTGTGGCAGCGATTATGTTGACATTACGCCGCCGACCCAACAGTAAATACCAGGATCCTGGTGAGCAAGTCTTGGCACGTAAAGCCGATCGCTTACGTATTGTGAAAATGGCGTCTTCGCCTAAATCTGTCACTGGGTCTGCCGCTGAAACTAACGGTAGAACAGAGTCATGATTTCCTTAGCTCATTTTCTCGTTCTCGGTGCAATCCTGTTTTGTCTCAGTATCGCTGGTATTTTCTTGAACCGTAAAAACGTCATCATCTTGTTAATGTCTATTGAACTGATGTTGCTGGCCGTTAATATGAATTTCATCGCCTTCGCACATTTTCACGGTGATATTGCCGGGCAAATTTTTGTCTTCTTTATTCTTACAGTCGCCGCTGCGGAAGCAGCCATTGGTTTGGCTATATTAATCACCGTGTTCCGCAATCGTCGAACCATTAATGTTGGCGAGTTAAATGAATTGCAGCATTAGGGGGCGTTCTCACACAAAAGGCCGTCCTGTTGCGACTGAAAAAGCGCTAGGCAAGGCGTGAGGAGAGAGGTTTGGTGATGCCAAATGAACGACGAACAACGCAGCATGGCGTTTTTTCAGCCGCAACCCGAAGGGTCGAGCCTGTTTTTCTGCCCAGCGGCGTTATCGCTCGCTTGTATAGCACCACTATACTGTACTCGCTCTGCCTTGCTGGGCAAAAAAACAGGCTCGGCAGGACGGCCTTTTGTGTGAGAACGCCCCCTAGCAAAGGGCGAGCCTAGTCAATGGATAAAGTATATCTGATACTCGCGCTGTCACCGCTCGTCGGTGCCATTATTGCCGGCCTGTTTGGCAAGAAGATTAGTCGTGCTGGTGCTCATTGGGTGACCATTATTGGTGTAGCGATTTCGTTTGTTTTATCCCTGGTGGTGTTTAATCACATCATACTTAACGATGCGCCAACCTATAATGCAACGGTCTATCAATGGCTATTGAGTGATGGCATCAACTTTGAGATAGGTTTTCTGGTTGATGAATTAACCGCGACAATGCTGATTGTAGTCACGTTTGTTTCGCTAATGGTACATATTTATACCATCGGTTATATGTATGATGACTCAGGTTATCAGCGTTTCTTTAGTTATCTTTCACTCTTCACCTTCTCTATGTTGATGTTGGTGATGGCTAATAACTTTATGCAGTTATTCTTTGGCTGGGAAGCGGTAGGGCTAGTGTCTTATTTGCTGATTGGCTTTTGGTATAAAAAACCCACAGCGATTTATGCCAACCTCAAAGCATTTTTAGTTAACCGTGTGGGTGATTTTGGTTTCTTATTGGGCATTGCTGCGGTGTTGATGTACTTTGGCTCACTTGATTATGCCGAAGTGTTTGCTGGTGCCGCTGATCATGCTGATACCACTATCAGTATTTTTCCTGGTGTTGAATGGTCATTAATGACAGTTATTTGTATTTTGCTGTTTATCGGCGCTATGGGTAAATCAGCACAAGTACCACTGCACGTTTGGTTGCCCGATTCGATGGAAGGTCCAACGCCGATTTCTGCTTTGATTCATGCGGCAACCATGGTGACTGCCGGTATTTTTATGGTCTCACGCATGTCGCCATTGTTTGAATGGTCAGAGACTGCATTGAGTGTGGTCCTGGTGGTCGGTGCGATCACCGCCTTGTTTATGGCATTTCTTGGCTTGATTCAAAATGACATTAAACGCGTTATTGCTTACTCAACGTTATCGCAGTTGGGTTATATGACGGTTGCTTTAGGTGCCTCTGCTTATTCTGCAGCCATGTTTCATTTAATGACCCATGCCTTTTTCAAGGCCTTATTATTCTTAGCAGCAGGCTCGGTCATTATGGCAATGCACCACGAGCAAGATATACGCAAGATGGGTGGTTTGCGTAAAGTCATGCCTATCACTTATTGGACCGCTTTGATTGGTTCTTTGGCATTGATGGGTATTCCACCGTTTTCTGGGTTCTTTTCAAAAGACAGTATTATTGAAGCGGTTGGCGCATCGACGATTGCAGGTTCGGGTTTCGCTTATTTTGCTGTCATTGCTGGCGTATTCATTACCGCATTTTACAGTATGCGACTGTTGTTTTTAACCTTCCACGGCAAGCCACGCATGGATGAACATACGCTAAGTCAGGTTAAGGAAAGTCCAAAGGTTATTACCGTACCGTTAATTCTATTAGCGATACCGTCAGTGTTTGTCGGTTGGTTAGCATTGTCAGGTATGCCGTTTGGCGATTATTTCGGCAATTCTATTGTTGTATTTGATCAGCACAACGGTTTGGCTATCGCCAAAGAAATGCATGGTGGTGATCCTTGGCACTTTTTAACCCACGGCATTATGACTTTACCCTTCTGGTTAGTGATAGCAGCGATTGTGCTTGCTTGGTTGTTCTATATTGTTAAACCGGAAATACCTGGCATGATTAAAGACAGATTGTCTGGGTTGCATCGCGTTCTCGACGACGCTTATGGCATCGATCGTTTGTATTACGCAGTTTTTGTCAGGGGTAGTCAGTGGCTAGGGAAAAGCTTTTCATCAGTTGGTGACGCCAAGCTTATTGATGGCATTATGGTAAATGGCATGGCAAATAGTGTCGCTCGTTTTGCGGGTGTTGCCAGGCGTTTGCAAACTGGTTTTCTCTACCACTACGCCTTCGCCATGATTATTGGACTACTAGTCTTGATTGGCTGGTTTGTGTTGAGACCATAGGACTTATGAAGCATGTTTGATAGTCTACCGCTTTTGAGTCTAGTGATTTGGCTGCCAATTATTGGCGGTGTCGTGGTGCTGTTCGCTAGTCGCGGTGAAGTGGGATTACAGCGCCTACTTGCTTTGGCATTTTCTGTTGCCACTTTCCTGATATCGATTCTCTTATATAGTGGGTTTGATGTTGCAACACCGCAAATGCAGTTCACAGAATTTGCTGCGTGGATCCCCTCATTTAATGTTAATTATTCATTAGGTATCGATGGCTTTTCGATGCCGCTAATTTTGTTAACCACTTTCTTTACCGTCATTGTGGTGATTGCTGGTTGGGAAGTGATTAAGAAACACGTTGCACAATACATGGCTGCCTTCTTGATTATGGAAGGCTTGATGAACGGCGTCTTTGCTTCGC
>CAYUKF010000064.1:2737-8961 GCA_964445215.1 uncultured Thiotrichales bacterium | reverse complement strand
ATCTTATGCCTTGAACCTGCTACTCAACTGATTTTCCTAAGGTCATGGTCTTACGCCGAAGAAACGTAATAGTTGTTTTACGTTTTCATGATAAGTGACGTTACCACCATGGCCGCCATAGGGGTAGACTGTCAGCCGTTGTCCTAGTGTGTTGGCTAGAAAATCCAGGTCTTTCTCATTGAGGATAAAGTCATCAGCATTGGTTATCGCCTGTACTGTAGTCGTTGTTGTCAGGTAGTGATCAATACTTTCAAGACTCAAGGCGTATTTGAGCTGCTCTTTCGTCATGCTGCTGCTTCGTTTTTGCAGATAGGGCAGCAAGATTTGATCAAAATAGTCGCTAAAGCCCCAATACAACGATTGCTTAAAATATCCAGTGAGCGTATCACCACTTGTTAGTTTTTCGCTGGCACGAACAATTTTTCCAGAATGAGTCATAACGTCTGATGCAAAGGTCATGCTGCTTGCTGCAAGACGAAAAGCCAGACCGAGGACGACTTTCAGCTCTTCTTTGCTGACGGGGTTTTCCCTCTGTAATGCAAAAAGAAACTCGCTATCGATTTCTACCCCGCCAGTTTGATTAAATATAGGCGCATAGCGGTTAAATATTTTTTCAGCAAAAGCACCGACATTTTGAATGCCATCGGGTAGATTTTTTTCAATGAGTTGATCAAGACGCTGGGCAGACTCATAGAGTCGTACGGGTGGATTTATCATCATGATTTTTGAAAAATCAAAAACGTGCTGGCGTGAATCCAGTTCGCCAAGAAAGGCTGCATGCATAGCACCCATACTAAAACCAGTGAGATAAAATTCGCTGACGCTGATGTCAGCTTGTACAGTGGTATAGGCTTGCTGCATAATCTTATACAAATCTGCCACATCATCGGGGACATATCCCGGTCGCGATGAGCTTGATGCAGAAGTAATAAACTCGCCTGTTGTTGTAGATGACAAACTAATGACATGGAAGCCGGCATCGTAAAGCACGTCCCTTAAAAATCGAGTTTTGCCAGACTCGAAATTAGAGCCCGTACCAGAAAGAATAAAAATTAATGGTGTGGGTTTATTGCCGCGTTGGGTATCAACACCAACACGATGTTTGTTGCCATGCCAAAAAACAGTGGGTACTTTACGTGTTGGAAATAAAGAGAGTTTTTCTACGCCAGAATAGTTAGGCCCTTTAGCTGGGTATTCGAGTTCGTTGGGTGTGCCAATGACAGTAGCAAAATAGGGATCTTGCAACGGATAATCATATGCCTCGACGAAAGCGCTGTGGGTAAACAGAGTAGACAGGCTTATAGTAATAAGCCCTATGTTGACTATTTTTAGACTACCGAGGCTCATGGCTGAGAATTCCTTAGGGAGCCTGTGATGTGTCTGGGACAACGAGATTGCCGACTGAAATATTGCGGATCAAGGCGCGAATTGTAGCCAATAGTGGGGCTATTGGCAAAATTCGCGCCCCGCAGGAAATGCCCCCGTGTCAAGCACGGGGCAGGCTCTGGGGGTGCAACGCCAAGCCGCGATATTTCAGTCGCAAGATTGTGTTCCATGACACATCAGAGCTTCCTTAATTCACAAAGTTAAAGTGGGCGGGCTACGATAGGCGAAACCATTTTGTAGCCGCCATACTATACGGAATTAAAGGTGGCAGTGGTTTAATCAATAAAGTGTGGTTAGCGATAATCTTGAAAAAAGTCATGATGAGCAATAGCACTACCGCGTCGATGTTGACACTGAATACCGATAACATAGCGTAGTGCCTGCCATACGCCTATTTGTTCAAATTTGCGAGAATCGGTGGTGAGTGTTGCATTTAGCATCAGAGGCGTGGCAATGGTGAGAAGTTTTTTGCTGAATAAAATGTCTTCCGTGTTTTGTTCAGGGAAGCCGCCAATCTCAAAGAAAGTGACGCGAGCAACAAAAATCGCCTGATCACCATACATGATTTTGGTGAGACGAAAGCGCATATTATGCAGCCAGGAAATAAAGCCTAACCCCCAATACTGACCTGAGAAACTATGCTTAAAGCAAGCGGCAACTACTCCAGATTTACAGGTGGCTCGATATAACGCTTTTAAACCACGTTGTGGTAATTGTGTGTCTGCATGTAAAAATAATAACCATGGCGCGGATGCGACTTGAGCGCCAGCATTCATTTGTGAAGCGCGGCCACGTGCTGCATGGATGATTTTTATAGGCAGTGATTGGCTAAATTTTTTCGCTATTGACAGGCTTGCATCGTGACTACCGCCATCGACGATAATAATCTCTCGCAGCCACTTGCGCTTACATTGTTGTTTGAGCAAAGAGGTTAACGTTTGCGGTAACGCTTTTTGTTCATTGAGCACAGGAATGATTACGCTGATCATCATTATTGCTTAGCCTATTCGTAAGGATGCCGGAATGTGATCGCTAAGCCGTGATTTATAGCTATCGATATCGGCATCCAGGCTGTCAAAAATTGGCGCTAATTCGTCAAATATTTTATTGGCAAGTTCTTGATATTGTTGCGATAGCTGTTGCATTTTTGATAGGCTGATATTGGTATCTTGCATTAGACTTAATAGTTGGCTTTGACCAAATTCATGGTGCTCCGCTTCTTGTGCGAGAATTAAACTTCTAATTTTTTTCAGACCGTAACATTGTCGCTCCATGCGCACATCGATGCCTTCGAGCACTAGTTTGCCGATGCTTTCCAATATTACCTGCGTTGCCAGCACCGACTCTGCTATAGCATCATTGTCTAATGAATTCTTTACATATTGCGCATATAAATCAAGATGTTTGCATTGCGTATTGACTTTGCTGTTACCTAACCAAAGCACAGTGCTGTCAAAGACATGCGCATGAAAATATTCTTGCCGTGATTGTCGTTTAAAAAATTTAGCGTATGACATGTTGCCACGAGCTGCCATCAAGCGACTTTGCTGCGTTGCACATCGATGGGCTAAACGTTCACCCTGGGATAAAAGTGAAAACAAACGCGCAAGTTGCGTAGATCGGTTGGCTATCAAGAACATGGTGGTTGGGTAGCGCTTTGATGGATTCTAATTAAGCATTATCAATCAAATTTCAGAGCTTATTCATCACGTAAAATTCACAGGGTAATAGCAATTTGTTGTTTTTAGGTGTAGCGCACACTTGCTTATCACAAGCGTCAGCGTTTCGTTATTGCACAGATGCTTGGCCATTGCGGCGCGGATCGCTTGCTGCAGAAACCGTTTCACTGTTTTTATCTATAATGACTACCTGCATATTGCCAAAAGTACGGGCGTGTTTTTCTACGGTATGGCCCCATTGCTCGAGCTGTTCAATTTCGGCTTTACTTAAAGCGCCTTCTTCATAAATTAATTTGTCGGGTAGATATTGATGATGATAGCGGCCGAGTTTCACGATCGAATCGGCATAGCCGCCATTGGCATATTCCAATATGCCTAATAACACCATAGTAATAATACGACTGCCGCCAGGGGTGCCGAGAATAACGATATTTTTATCATCTTCTAGAAATGTTGGCGACATACTTGAAAGAGGTCGCTTGCCTGGTTCTATGGCATTGGCTTGAGCACCGACAAGACCATAGACATTAGCAGCGCCGGGCTTAGCAGAAAAATCATCCATTTCATTGTTAAGCAATACGCCAGTGCCAGGAATCATAAAGGCGGAGCCAAAGGGATAATTGATTGATAAGGTAGCTGCGACACGGTTGCCATCAGCATCGATAATCGAAAAATGAGTGGTATCCGTGCCATTGCCAGCATTATTAACAGCGGTTGGTAGCAAGGCGCTAGGCATCGCTTTGTTTGGGCTGATTGCGGCGCGTAGACCAGCAGCGTAAACCTTGCTGGTAAGGCGTTCTAATGGCACTTTAATAAAGTCTGTATCACCTAAATATTGTGCGCGATCACGATAGGCGCGGCGCATGGCTTCGATGATTAAATGTTTCCGTTGAGCGGGCGAGGCATTATCTAAATCAAAACCCTCTAAAATATTGAGCATGGTAAGCAAGGCAATGCCGCCAGATGATGGTGGTGCGGCTGAGGTGATATTCATACCGTGGTATTGGCCGCGAATGGGTTCGCGCTCGATTAATTTGTAATTAATCAGGTCTTCGACTTGCCAAATACCACCAGCGCTTTTTACGCCACTGGCCAGTGTGTTGGCAAGTTCGCCTTGATAAAAACCTTTGCCATGGGTGTCAGCAAGAATCTGCAGGGTGTTAGCGAGGTCGGCTTGAACTATTTCATAGCCAAGCGGCGGCACTTTTCCATCGGCAAGAAATATTTTTGCTGCGGCAGGTGATGCCAATAAGGCTTGTTGTCTAAACTTGATCAGGTTTTGCATGTGACTATCGATAGCAAAGCCTTCACGCGCATAACGAATAGCGGGAAGCAGTGATTTTGCTAATTCGAGGTTACCGTATTTTTCAGCAAGATGAGCTAAGGCTGCGGGTACGCCAGGTATGCCCGCCGCACGTGGGCCGTTAATAGACGCTTTAGCTATAACATTACCTTCTTTATCAAGATACATGTCACGATGTGCTTGCCCCGGCGCCATTTCACGGCCATCAATCATGGTTTCAAAACCGTCTTTGGCGCGGTGAAGCAACCAAAATCCACCACCGCCCAGGCCAGAGCTTGCCGGTTCAACAACGGCAAGTGCAGCAGTTGCCGCCACGGCGGCATCAAAGGCATTACCACCTTGTGCAAGAATTTGATGTGCCGCTTTAGTCGCCAGTGGGTGGGCAGTGGCGACGCCAGTTTGGTGGGCATGGGCGCTAGAAAATACAAAACATAGCAATAGGGGGAGATAGGCACTATATTTTGTTAGGAGTTTAGCTTTGTATATTGTTGGACGCATGGTTTATTTATGTCTGTGTAAGGAAGTCATATTTAGCCATGAGCTCTTCATGGCTTTCGACGTGATTGTTGTCGTGAGGGATACATTCTACTGGACACACTTCGACGCATTGCGGCGTATCAAAGTGGCCGACGCATTCAGTGCAGAGCTTGGCTTGGATAACATAAATTTCTACTCCTTCAGAAATGGCTCCGTTGGGGCACTCGGGTTCGCAGACATCACAATTAATGCATTCGTCTGTAATAATTAACGCCATAAGTAATTAACGCTTAATTGTGCTTGCCAGTGAGTGCTTTGAAAACAATGGGGTGGACAAAATCGCTAATATCACCTTTTAGCGCAGCGACTTGGCGCACAATGCTTGATGATAGATAGGTATATTGCTCGTCAGGCATAAGAAAAATAGTTTCAATGTTAGGCGAAAGCTTACGATTCATGCTGGCCAGTTGGAATTCATACTCAAGATCCGACACGGCACGTAGACCACGAATGATGGTGTTGGCACCGTGTTCACGGGCAAAATCGACCAGCAGATTGCTAAAGCCCTTTACCTCCGCTCGACTATTATCAGTTAGCACTTCGGCTGCCAAGGTGATACGTTCATCAAAATCAAACGCCGGGTTTTTATGCGTGTTTTCCGAGACGGCGATAATGACCCGGTCAAATAATTGGGTTGCGCGGCGCACGATGTCACTGTGGCCATGAGTGATTGGATCAAAGGTGCCAGGGTAGATAGCTATCTTACTCATATTTCAGGATATGTTCTCGTCATCTAAGTAGTTATGCGTTGTGCCAGCTGGTAGCTGACTTGGCCAGCTATTTTAGCGCGCTTGACCACCCAATTTGATGGCAACACAGGTGGCTCGCCAGAACGTAATGTTTCGATATAAATATAGGCATGGTTAGTCAGTAGTTGACGTTGTTCTAACGCAGCGCAAACATTGTCGATTATATCAGTTGAAAAGGGTGGGTCGAGGAAAACGATATCAAACTGTTTATTGCACGTTTGCAGATAGGATTGGGCATCAGATTGAAAGATTTGTCCACGATCTTGCGCCTCAAGCAGGTCGATGCGCGCGCGCAGCGCATCAGCCAGGCGATGAGATTGCTCAACAAAGGTCAGTTCGCGTGCGCCGCGTGATAGCGCCTCGAGCCCTAGTGAGCCACTGCCTGCAAACAAATCGAGACAAGTTGCGCCTGGCGTAGCATGTTGCAGCCAATTAAATAGTGTTTCACGGACACGGTCGGTAGTGGGCCTGACGCCGCTGGTGGTATTAAAGTCAAGCACGCGTGAGCGCCACTCGCCGGCGATAATACGCAGTGTGCCGCGTGGTCTAGCCCGCATTGCTCACCACCCT
>CAYUKF010000064.1:1557-2637 GCA_964445215.1 uncultured Thiotrichales bacterium | reverse complement strand
GGCAAGTCGTAAAAGCCAATCAAGCTGATATAACCAATCAAACTGCTATTACTAGCAATGCGTAATGGAAAGCCATTGATAATATCGCGCTTCGCCGCAGTGAGCTCATGGTCGTCAGGGCCCTTTTCCAGAAATGCAGTCAGTGTGTCGTTGAGCACCTGCAAGGCTTCAGTTGTCTGCGCCGTGCTTGTTTGCAAGCCGATGACAAAAGGCCCCTGCACGCGCATGGGGGCAAAATAACTGTAGGCACTGTAGGCAAGTCCACGGTCTTCGCGTATGGCTTTGGTGATATGCGAACCAAAACCGCTACCACCTAAAATATGGTTACCGAGGAATAGTGCAAAATGATCGTTATCACCGCGGGCATACGTTGGCATACCAACCATAATATGCGTTTGCGTTGATGGGTGTTCGATATGTACGCGTTTTTTCTTTGACTGATAATTAACGTTTTCGATTATTGCTAATTTTTCTGACGTAATGAGTCTAGCGGTTAATCTGTTAGCTAGCGATTCAGCGCTTTTTCGATCGAGGTCGCCAACGATGGCAATCGTCGCATTGCTGGCAACATAATGGCGCTCGTAGAATGTTTGGATGTCACTGCGTGTTATGGCTTTCATGCTTGCCTCAAAGCCGAGTGTCGGTGCCGCATAGGCGTGACTGGCATAGATGTTTTCATAAAAGGCATTATTAATCACACTTTGTGGGGATTGTTTTTGACCACGTAAGGCAATCAGTGCACGTTGACGTTCACGTTCTAAAACAGTTTCTGAGAAGCTTGGGTCGCTAAGTACAGTAATAAATGTTTCTAGCGCGCTTTCAAGCCATTTCCCCCCCGATAAGCTACGCAGACTAACGGTTGCACTGTCACGGTTGACACTATTACCAAAGTTAGCACCAACGGCTTCAAAGTTTTCGGCAATGGCATCAGAATCAAGTTTGCTTGTGCCTTCGGCGAGCAGGCCATTTGTCATCAATGCTAGCCCGGGAACTGAGCGATCGCGTGCGCTACCCGCATCAAAGGTGATGCGAATATCAATCATAGGTAGCTCTGGGGCAGAGACGAAAAACACCTTGCTG
>CAYUKF010000064.1:0-1457 GCA_964445215.1 uncultured Thiotrichales bacterium | reverse complement strand
GAGATGGAGTCGCGTTGATACACTTCGCTGGCGACCACTTGTGCCTTGATTCGGTCTAACTCTTTTTTGCTGACCAATTCTGTTTTCAGCAAGGCTATTTCATCATTGATTGCGCTTATTAATTCATTAATTGTTTTTCCTTGCGCGGGTGTGCCATCAATACGAAACAGCGTGCCGCTCCGCGAATGCAGGCGATAGCCAGTGCTAACGTTTGCTGCGATAGCGCTACCGCGAATCAATTTTTTGGCGAAGCGTGAGCTGTTGCCACCATCGAGCACTGCTGACAGTACGGCCAAGGCATAGGCGTCAGATTGATCGTCGGCTGTTAGTAGTGAGGGTGTTTTGTAACCTAAAATGAAATACGGCAGCTCAGCCGGTGCTTTGACGATGATCTTGCGTATGCCACTTTGCTTGATTTCCTGGCGTGGTTTGGGTTGTTTAATCGTGCTTGGTTTTATGGGCGCAAAGTATTTTTTTGCCAAGGCATAGACTTCATCAGGGTCAACATCACCCGCGACAACAACCGTGGCATTATTAGGTGCATACCATTGTTCATACCAAGCGCGCAAATCATCGATAGTCATGTTTTGCAAATCATTCATCCAACCGACAACCGGAATACGTGATGAACTGTTAACAAACGCAGCAGCGTTGAATTGTTCATAGGTTAATGCTTGTGGATTGTCTTCCGTACGCAGTTGGCGTTCTTCCATAACGACACGAATTTCTTTTTTAAATTCATCTTCAGGCAATAATAAATTGCGCATACGATCAGCCTCCAGCTCAAAGCTCACTTCGAGTCGGCTTTTTTCAAACTCTTGATAATAGCCTGTGTAATCTTGGCTGGTGAAGGCATTGTGACGACCACCGTTGTCGGAGACGATACGATCAAAGGCGCCATCAGGAAATTTCTTGGTACCCTTAAACATCATGTGTTCCAGCGCATGCGAGATGCCGGTAATGCCGTCATGCTCATAAGTGCTGCCGACCTTATACCAGACTTGGGAAACCAGTACCGGTGCGCGGTGATCTTCTTTGACGATCAGCTTAAGACCATTAGCAAAGGTATATTCGTGCGTGTTGTCACTGGGCTTTGCCTGTGCTTGTGTTGCACTGGCTGCCATCAAGCTAGCCAGCGTCAGGCTCAATAGTGCTTGTTTTATTCGCATTGTTCGTTGTGTTCCCTGGGGGGTGTTCTCAATCAATAAGGCCGTCCTGTTGCACCTGAAAGAGCGCTAGGCGCCCCGCAGGAAGTGCCCTTGGGGTGCGCAAGGCGAGAGGAGAGACGTTTAGTGGTACTAAATGAACGACGAACAACGCAGCCTGGCGTTTTTTCAGGTGCAACCCGAAGGGCTGAACCTGTTTTCCTGCCCAGCGGCGTTATCACTCGCTTATGTAGCACCACTATACCGCACTCGCTCTGCCTTGCTGGGCAAAAAAACAGGCTCAGCAGGACG
>CAYUKF010000063.1:0-9072 GCA_964445215.1 uncultured Thiotrichales bacterium | reverse complement strand
CAATACTACCTTGTTGGAGTACTAGATCAACGATGCAGGTTGAGCTAAAGAAAAACGTAGCCACCAAACCAGCTCAAACTCAAAGCATAACGCATGTGATTAACCAATGCCGCAAATAGAACTCACCAAAGTAGCACCAGGAATGGTGCTCGCCGCCGATGTTATTGAATCGGGTAACAAGATCCTCGTAACGGCTGGATCAGTACTCTCCCTACGCCATATTAAACTACTGAAAACACGCGCCATCACCAAAGTCGAGATTCATGAGATTGCACCTCCAACTGGTGACAAAGCACCCCAAGAACACGCTGAAACCAAACCCGAATTACTAGCAATAATGACACAACGCTTTCGTGAGAATGACGATCACCCTTTTATTAACGAATTAAAAAAAATCTGGCTCAGCCAGGTCAGTAAATAACAATGTCTCAGCTCAGCCCACATGAACTCATCATTAGCAGCGTCGAGCTCAGTTCATTACCTGAAATCTACAGCCAGATTAATGACCTGGTCAATGACCCATATTGCTCAGCCAACGATATCAGTAAAATTATCAGCAACGATCCCAGTTTAACGATGCGTTTGTTAAAGTTGGTCAACAGTCCTTTCTATGGTTTTCCATCACAAATTACCACCGTTACACGGGCTATTGCCATCATCGGCATGCAGGAATTGCACGACCTCGTGCTCGCTACCTCGGTAACACGCATGTTTACCGGCATCCCCAGAGACCTTGTCAATATGTCCCAGTTCTGGCGCCAAAGCATTTATTGTGGTTTAGTCGCGCGCGCCATTGCTAGCCGTTGCAATAACAAAAATGGCGAACGACTTTTTGTCGCCGGTATGCTGCATAAAATTGGCTCACTGGTAATACACAAAAAAATACCTGAACTTTCACGCGAAGCGGTTAGCCGTGTTCAATTTAATGGCGAAGTCTTGTACCAAGCAGAAAACGACGTAATTGGCTTCAACCATGCCGATGTTGGCGGTGAATTGATACGCCAATGGAAATTACCAATAAACCTTGAAACCGCCGTTGAACACCATCTTTTTCCTTCACAAAACCTTGATGACAGTGGCGATACTGCCATCATACATTTAGCGAATCTAATCACCACCACACTGCAATCAAGTAACGAAGAAATCATCCCACCACTTGACCACAACGCCTGGGATAATGCTGGCTGTGCCGTCGAGCCACTCAGCTCAATCGTTGACGAAGCCAACACTCAACTGGCTGAAACCTACTCACTGGTACGCTGCGACCACTAGCACAGTGCAGCATAAGTTACTGATTTTTATCCGATCACCAGCAAAACTTGCTCATAACCTTGGCCTACCACGCGATCGTGGTAGAATTCCCATCTTCCCAACAGCATTAGGGAAGCAAGCTATTGAATAATTTGATGAGGATAGAAACATCATGGGTAAACTGGATCACTTTGCGTTTCTAGTAGGGCTAGCCTTTTTCGCGGGTATGGCCAGCTTTGCTGGGCTTCATAATAATGGCTGGTTTGTCGCCTTATCATGTTTGTTTTTTGTCGCAATCTACGTCTTCGTAGCCCTGTTTGCACCCCGAAAACACACTACGCCACGAGAGGAAGAAGAAGCCTAGGAACCTATCAAACTTAGGATAGATCTGCTACGTTGAGCCCCTTTAGCCTATTTTTTCGATCCTTTTCGTCGCCTAAAAGCGCCTACTGTTGGGTAAATGTGTTCAATATTCACCCAACGGAAATGCCCCCACGTTTTCACGGGGGCAAGCTCTTGGAGTGCAAATAACCAAAAAATGGGCTCGTACCCTAAGGGCGACTCGAAATGACCTTCTCTCGACAGCCACCTAAACCCGACAACCTCCTAGTCTTTATGCGCGGCTACAAGCCGCAGCGATAGGTGACTGGCAAGCAAGCTAAACCCGCGTACTGATACAAATCAACCTGACACCTGGATTGCCCGTGGTTGTAATTTCAGCACGCCGACCTTATCTCTAAGGGATGTTAACAACCATCTAGCTACTATATCAAGAAGGTAAGTGTTTGGCACCAACGATAATACCAATAGAGCTTAAACAGGATTGCATATTATGACATCGGCAAAAACACAACAAACAACAGAGATGAACATCGAAGAACGCATTAGCGATCTTAATGCTCGCTATCACGACTTGAGCCCAGAAGAGCGGGTAGTTAAGCTCTATCAGGATTTCGCCTCAGAAGAGGTCATGCTGACATCATCGTTTGCCACCAATTCAGCCTTTCTTCTACACCTATTTTCATTGCATGCACCGCATCAATTGATTCACTTCATTGATACCGGCTTCCACTTCCCAGAGACATTAGAATACAAAAATAAGCTGACTGAACTTTACCAGCTAAAGGTCGAGGATGTGCATCCAGACGAACAGCAAAACAAATACTCTGACAATGAAGCACTGTGGAATAGTGACCCCGACTTATGCTGCTCTATTAATAAGGTAGCACCACTACACGATATCAAAACCCATTACACTGTTTGGGTATCTGGCCTTATCCGCTGGCAAACTGAGCATCGTGCTAACCTCGATATATTTGAATATCGTAGCGGCATGATTAAATTTTATCCCTTGTTAGACGTTAGCAAAGAACAGCGTGACGCTTACATACGTGACCACAAATTGCCATTTCATCCCTTAGTCGCCAAAGGTTATTCTTCTGTTGGCTGCACCCATTGCACCAAACCTGGAGATGATCGATGTGGTCGTTGGGTCGACACCGAGAAGCTAGAATGTGGTCTACATTTATAAGCCCCGACCTGTAAATTCTCTCGCTTACAAAGAGGATGGCCTGGTAAGCTCTGATCAATTCATTATTATACGGCGCTTAAATTAACTTTATGGACACTTTCAAGCTTGACGTGCTTCTTTGCTTGCCAAAGACCATAATATCCTGCATCGATAATCAGCTCTTAAAGCTATGGCAGTAGCACTACAACAGAAATTTACTTTTTCTGTCTTAACGCCAACCGCAAAGCATTCAATTTGATAAAGCCATGTGCATCCGATTGCGTATAGGCGCCACCATCATCTTCGAAAGTAACAATACTGGGGCTGTAGAGGCTGTCCGTTGCCGACTCTCTACCAACAACAATGACATTGCCTTTATAGAGTTTGATGCGAACGTGGCCGTTAACGCGTTGTTGTGAGACGTCGATCATAGTTTGCATCATTTCACGCTCAGGTGACCACCAGTAACCGTTGTAGATCAAGCTGGCGTAGCGTGGCATGAGCTCGTCTTTTAAATGGGCGACTTCACGATCGAGGGTAATCGATTCTATGGCACGATGACCTTTTAATAGGATGGTGCCACCAGGTGTTTCGTAGCAACCACGTGATTTCATACCAACATAACGGTTCTCTACAATGTCTAAACGACCAATACCATGTTGGCCGCCGATCTCATTAAGTTTAGCAATCACCACGTAAGGTGTCATGGCAACACCATCAATCGCGACAACATCACCTTGTTGATAATCGAGTTCGATATATTGTGCTTGATCTGGTGCTTTTTCAGGCGCAACACTCCAACGCCACATATCTTCTTCTGGCTCGGTGGCTGGATCTTCGAGAATGCCGCCTTCATAAGAAATATGCAGGGCATTGGCATCCATAGAATACGGCGAGCCTTTGCCTTGTTTGCGTTCGATAGAAATACCGTGGCTTTTAGCATAGGCCATTAAGTCTGCGCGTGAATTCAAATCCCATTCGCGCCAAGGCGCGATGACTTTAATATCTGAACGCAGACCATAATAGCCTAGCTCAAAACGCACTTGGTCATTACCTTTGCCGGTTGCGCCATGCGATACGGCATCAGCACCTGTTTCATTGGCAATTTCGATTTGGCGTTTGGCAATGAGTGGGCGGGCGATCGATGTACCTAATAAATATTCGCCTTCATAGACGGCGTTAGAGCGAAACATGGGAAAGACAAAATCACGGACAAATTCTTCACGTAGATCGTCAATGTAGATTTCTTTAACATTAAGCTGCTGTGCTTTAGCACGCGCAGGTTCAACTTCTTCACCTTGACCGATGTCAGCAGTGAAGGTCACCACTTCACAATCGTAAGTGTCACGTAACCATTGCAGAATGACCGAGGTATCGAGGCCACCTGAATAGGCCAATACAACTTTATTGATTTTGCTCATAGTGATTAAAATTTATTTCTTACGTCAAATTACTTTTACGTCGGGCGCTACGACGCAAGCGTGATAACAAACGGCGCGCCATTTCGCCAAACATTTCAGTTTGTGTCGGATGTGGATGTATGGCATTGCCGACCTGGCTTAGTGTCATTTCACCAGACACCATCATGACGGCTTCGCCGATCAGCGTATCGGTATGATCCGCAAGAAAATGGACACCAATAATTTTTTGCGTGGTCTTGTCTGCGACAATTTTAATGAGGCCTAATGTCTCACCCGTAATCATGGCCTTGGCATCAATGCTCATGGGCATTTTCACTTCGACGGCGTCTATACCTTTAGCTTTGGCTTGAGCGACGGACAAACCAACAAAACCGGCTTGTGGCCGCGAGAAGATGACACCGCAGTCTTTGGCTTCGTCGTAAGCGGCTCTTTCACCCAAAATAGTTTGCGCTGCAATACGACCTTGTTGACCGGCAGTGTGGGCGAGCATTAAGCCACCAATAACATCGCCAACTGCGAAGATATGGCTAGCGCTGGTACGGCTGGTTTTATCGACGGTGATTAAGCTGCGATCAGATGCGACACCTACATTCTCAAGGTTGAGAGATTCTAATATCGGGCGCTTACCCGTTGCCATAATGACGTAATCACAAGTAGTTTTATGTGCTTTACTTTCAACATCGATAAACTTAACACTCATTTTTCCTGGTTTGCCGGAAATTTCCGTCACCTTAGCAGAGGTTTGAATAGTTAAGCGTGGATCGTCGTTCAATATTCCGGTTAGGACTTTAGCGATCTCATCTTCAACTTCGACAAGAAGTCGCTCTTGCGCTTCAAGTAGGGTCACTGCGCTGCCAAAGTCTTGAAAAATCTGCGCCATTTCAACGCCAATAGCACCGCCACCGATTACTACTAATTTTTTTGGTACTTTATCCAAAGCCCAAACAGTATCAGAGGTCAGCACACTACCATTTGCCAGCCCTTCTGCCGCACCACTAATAGGCGGTATAAACGGCGGTGCGCCGGTGGCAATAACGGCACAACCAAAGCTAATTTCTTCGCCCTTATCACCAGTACTTTGATCTGGACGGATATGGGGGTCATCGTTATTGGTTGAGCTATCAACACGGATAACATGATCGGCAACAAAGCTGCCTTGCCCGTGAATGTATTTAATTTTGACGCCAGTGTCGGTTTTATAGGCCATTTCACCGCGGGTTTCGAGTATGCCGCGACGGGTTTTTTCCATATCGGCCCAAACCAGTTTGGCTTTGTCGGTGCCGGTAATGCCTAAGTGTGCGTCGTGTGCTCTGTCACGCAGTTTATCTGCTGCAGCTCGCCATG
This sequence comes from uncultured Thiotrichales bacterium, assembly GCA_964445215.1. Classification (GTDB taxonomy): domain Bacteria; phylum Pseudomonadota; class Gammaproteobacteria. The sequence goes on along the minus strand of CAYUKF010000063.1, from coordinate 3,546 downwards.
CCTTTGATGGGATACAACCACGCCACAAGCATTCACCGCCGGGAAATTTAGAGTCGTTGATCATGGCGACTTTTAAGCCGTGTTCGGTTAAGTCACGCGCGCAGTCTTCACCACCGGGGCCGCCGCCGATGACGACAACATCGTAATCCCAATCACCTTCTGGTATTGCAGAACCCATAGTTGATTCCAGCCATGTTTCAGGTTGTTCAATAGTTGCTTTAAGCGTATTTAAATATTGTGCGACATCGGCGCCATTGATAACACGATGATCGCCGGTAATAGTCAACGGCATGCCGTCAGGGCCGGGGCTTGATATTGCCAGTATGCCCGCCATGCCCGGAGTAACAATGGCATCAAAATATTTGACGCCCATCATGCCCATATTGGAAATCATAAAAGTCGGGTTAGCATATTCTTCTGGCGCTAAACGCCGTGTACGCGAGCGACTAACGAGATCTTGCCAGTCGTTGTTCAATTCTGCTAGCGAGCGGCTTTCACAATTACGTAATACCGGCACAACCAATCCACCTTCTACCGAGACGGCCATACCGATATCGACGTTATCGCGTTCGATAATTTGGTCGCCCGGTTTATAGGCCCAGTTCATCGATGGATGCGCTTTCATTGACAAGGCGCAAGCTTTAGCAATGGCGACGGTAACTGAGATCCCCGCCTTTTTAGCCGCAGCAATAAGTTTGACGGGCTGCGCATCGACGGTGACGCGAAAATCGGGGATACCAATTGCACTGCTCATGGATTGCGCTATGGCTTTTTCCATAGCGTTCATGGGGCGACCAATGCCAGGCACATCGACTTGCGGTAGACCTGCAACCGCTGTTGCAGCTCCACTGCTTGCAGCTTGTTGCACATCGGCAGCTTGAATAACGCCAGCCGGGCCGCTGCCTTGCACTCGATTTAAATCGACCTGCATACCACCTGCAACTTTACGTGCATACGGGGTAGCACTGCCGCTGTTCGGTCGCGGTGCGGGTGCGGCCGAACCTGAATAGATTGGTGTGGTTGTCTTCTTAGCTGGTACGACAGCGTCGGCGACGTCATTCGATTTCGCTACACCTGACGACGATGTTGAAAATGATGCTTGCTCAACATCGCTTTTATTTTCAACCAAATAGGCCATGGCATCGCCAACGGCAATGACACTATCAATTTCTGCCCTAGGCCCTGAAAGATAACCATCTTTAAAGACTTCGACGTCCATGATGGCTTTGTCGGTTTCAACGGTTGCGACAATATCACCACGTGATACTTGCGAGCCAAGCTCTTTTTCCCAGCTCACTACGATACCTTCAGTCATGGTATCTGAAAGCTGCGGCATAGTAATCGTTAGTAACGCATTCGCTGGGTCAGGTAGTACAGTAGGTGCAGACTCTACTGACACTACTGCAACCTCTACACTCGATGCTGGCGCAGTCGAAACCGAAATTTCATTGGTGATAGCAGATTTATCAGCAACGATATAGGCAATCGCACCGCCCACTTCAACTGTGGCATCTACTTCTGTTAAAGGCCCTGACAAATAGCCTTCCTTAAAGACCTCGACATCCATGATGGCTTTGTCGGTTTCGACAGTGGCAACAATGTCACCACGCTCGACTTTAGCGCCGAGTTCTTTTTCCCAACTGACGAGCACACCTTCGGTCATGGTGTCTGACAATTGTGGCATTGTTACGATATAGGGATCAGCCATCGATAGCGTTACTCAAAAAATGTGGCTATCGCAGAACGACAGCCATAAAACTAAACAGAATTAGGATTTGCCAAAAGACATCAATACTGCCGTAACAACATCTTTAGCATCTGGCACCGCTGCACGCTCTAACGCGTAGTTATACGGAATAGGCACATGTACAGCAGAAACCCGCACCGGTGGCGCATCTAATTCGAAGAAACATTCCTCGTTAAGAATCGCCATTATTTCGGAGCCGACGCCCACCATCGCCTCAGCTTCCTCAACGATGACTGCGCGATGCGTTTTGCTGACTGAACGTTTGATGCCTTCACGATCCAAAGGACTTAGTGAATACAGATCAATGATTTCACATTCAATACCATGTTGTTTTGACAGAATATCTGCCGCCTGTTGCGCCCAGTGTACGGAAATATTGTATCCAAACAAGGTGACATCAGAACCTTCTCGCACGACATCTGAGCCTTCTAGAGGATGAAAAAATTCATCATCCGGCACGTCACCTTTCAGGTTGTACATCAACTCATGTTCATTAATAAACACAGGGTCATTACAACGTACAGCTGATTTCAGTAACCCATAGGCTTGCTTAGGTGATGATGGTGTAACAACACGCAGACCGGCAACGCCCATAAACACCTTTTCCATGCGTGCGGAATGCTGGGCACCCAATTGGTGGGCTGTACCACCTGGCGAACGAATAACAATAGGCGCCGTTAGCTGGCCACCCGACATATAGCGTACTTTCGCGGCTGAGTTAAAGATTTGATCCATAGCCAACCAGGAAAAGTTGACCGACATAATTTCAATAATCGGCCGCACGCCAATAAACGAAGCACCAATAGCCAATCCGGTATAACTGTTTTCTGAAATCGGAGCATCTATAATACGTTCAGGGCCGTACTTGTCATACAAGCCTTGGGTGGCCTTATAAGTGCCACCGACAACGCCAATGTCTTCGCCTATGGCAATCACTAAGGGGTCGTTGGCCATTTCTTCGTCATGGGCGCGACGGATGGCTTGCCAATACATCATATTAGCCATTAGCTCGTGCCTCCGCTTACGTAAGGATCATTGTCGGCCAACACATATTTCTCAAGATCAGCCACCAGCGGTTGCGGAGAATCCTCGGCAAACTTGATAATCTCGTCATCGATTTCAGCAATAAGTTTCTTATCCAGGGCCTTGTATTCATCCATAGAGATATCACCAGATCCAATCAAGCGATCACGCAAAATTTTAACTGGGTCACGCTTGGCCCATTTCGCCTCTTCCTTATCATCACGATAAGAATTAGAGTCAGACATAGAATGGCCACGATAACGATAGGTCATCAACTCAAGAAAATACGGGCCTTTACCACTGCGTACGTGATCAACGGCAATTTTAGCCGCTTCATAAACGGTCTCAATGTCTTGGCCATCAACCTGCGCTGAGGGAATGTTATAGACGGCAGCGCGTTTATATTGATCCAACTCCGAACTGGAACGATCAATACGTGTACCAATGCCGTAGAGATTGTTCTCACAGATATAAAGCACCGGCAGCTTCCAGAGCGAGGCCATATTTAACGACTCGTGGAAGGTGCCCTGGTTATTAGATGCATCACCCAGAAAACAGATGGAAATATCGTCATCGCCTTTAAGCTGAATGCCTTTGGCAATGCCGGTAGCCAATGGAAAGGGGCCGCCGACCAGCGAATAACCACCCATGAAGCGGTGTTCAACATCAAAAATATGCATGGAGCCGCCACGACCCTTGCTGCTGCCGGTTTCTTTACCGAACAACTCAGCCATTACCTCTTTCGGGTCAGCACCACATTTAATAGCGTGAATATG
>CAYUKF010000062.1:0-9346 GCA_964445215.1 uncultured Thiotrichales bacterium | reverse complement strand
TGTTAAAAGAAGAAATAGCAATGCTTAACACCCTTAATAATCCTTGGCGAATACGCTGGCGTCATTTATTTAGGCGTAGGCGCAGGTAGTAAAAATATGGGTATCCGTACGCGTCGCCGCACGGGCGGCACCATGTATGAAAGTTTTTCTGATCTTGCATTGCTCATGTTGGCGGCGTTTATTTTTCTCTTTGTGATTATTCTTATCACCTATCGTATTCAAGACACACATGAAGTGCCGCGCCTAAAAAAAGAATTGGCTGCTGCACAAGCAGAATTAGATCGCACACAAAAACGTTTAAAGGTATTTCAGCGCGACATCAGTGAAATGAATGGTCTCGGTACCGACGCACAAGTTGAGCTTGTTTTAGAGGGCGCTGGTTTAGATGCAGGTCAAGGCCGAAAAGATTTTGAACTGTTTGTTGAAGGGCTGCGTGACATACCTGGAACGACCATCCACATGGTGGTCGATGGCACAGGTTCTATGCACGGTGCCGCAACATTTCTTATTCCGGTGCTACGTATTATTGCTCTGCGTTCAGGCAAAGACCTTGACGCCGTTACCTGGTTTTCAGATGGCCGTGGTGATACCTATAGTGGTTCAATGTCTGCGATGTTAGATGCGCTGATTGATGGCGCACCGTTTACTGGTAGTCAAGAAACGATTGGTGCGGCGTTTAAACGTGCCGAGCAAAATGCAGATATACCGAGCGCTTATATTTTGATTGGTGATGAACCGTCGGATGATCGTATTTATTATAAAAAAATCAAAGCACCTGTTTTTACCTTGCCACTCGGTCGAATCAGCCCCTCAACGCGGTGGGAGTATGAAACGTTGGCGCAAGAGACGGGTGGGAAAATGTTGTGGTTACAGTTTAAGTAGCGCTACACTAAAATCCATGTGTTTTTCTCTACCATTGCTTTTAACCAAGAAGGCGAAAAACAATAATCAAGAAGCCAATCTAGCTTTTTGGTTGCTGCATATATAGTCGAATCTCGCGCGTTTGTCTGCAACTCCCATGCTTATTGTGGAAATTTAATTGATTCATTATTTATGTATTTAGTAGGTATTTATTGCTAGATAAATTGCGTTTGTAGTTTTTTGGGAGGATAATTTTAAACGTGGCCATTTAATCCGTATCAAAATATTGATTAATGTTATTCCCTGAGTTCAGGGTCAATAAAGTCTGATAGAAAGGAGATTATCATGGATAGAGTAAAAGGTGATATTCAAGATCCTCACAATATAGGGTTGATTGATCGTGCTATCCGGTTTTTTACTGGTGGTGCATTGTTATTCGCTGGCGTTCTTTCTGCAGTGACCGCAGATGCCATACAGATGTGGCAAGCTGTGTTATTGCTTGTTTCTATTTATCCCTTAATGACGTGCATGATGGGCTGGGATCCTATTTATCAAATTATCGGTCTTAGAACAGGGGGAGACAACGGACGTAATGTCACTGGCACGCTGCCATATCAAGTGAATGCAGCAATGGGCCATAAGCCTCAGCCTGATAAAGATTATGAGTATGACCATAGTCTAGCGGGTTCACATCATGACAAGGAGCCCTAGCATAGGAAAACCGCTATACGGTCTGGATTAGTTGCTACATGTCTTACAGGAGAAGGTTCAAGACATGTAGCTATGACACATAGTTTTTATTAGTTTTGACAAAGAAATAGGGCTACTAAAAAGCGCTTATTTATCCGTTCTCTTCGGTAATGATGCGGTTGGAAACGGCATTACACTTGCGGTGCGCCCCGTGGCGGGCGAAATTTTATTGGTTCCGCGCTTCTCTACTTCATCGATACGCAAAGCGCATGCACTGCGGAACTCGCGGCGAAAAGCGTCGCTCAGACAGCCCTCGCTTAACCATGCGTTTTACTGTGAGTCTCAACTGCTAAGAAGGTCGCGAAGCGACAATCAAGTCGATCCTATTGATTCATATTACGTTTAAATTGATTGCGGTGATTGACTGTATTTTTCACCCACTATGGTTAAAATAGATCAAAAACCTATTTTTATAGGTTATAATTTGCTACCGATAGTTGAAAATATATAATTCGCTCAGCAAAATTTAAGTACGGTATTTTGTTGCCGAGTATGTAAGTAATGTGTACTGGAAGCCCAAAAGTTTACTGGGCATGGAAAGAGTGAATAAGTGTTCAACGCTTCATGAGGCGTTAAGCTAGCGATGGATAAAAAGCTTTCGAGTTATCAAAAACCTCCGCTAACGGAAGTGTATCTATCTGTGCAATTTACGCCGCTAGCGAATTTGGATATCCCTCAACTTGGAAGTTGTTGGAATCTATTTAAAGACCGCTTCCCAAAATATGAACGACACGAGCCGACTGTTAGAGTTGTAGAGCGCGATGGGGTACAAAATTCTCAGGCTTCACTTCAGCTACAAACTGTACTTCCTTTACCAAGGTTATGGTTTATTGACCAAGATGGTACGGAACTTGTGCAAATCCAAACAGACAAATTTATTAGGAATTGGAGGAAAGCTGGTGAAACAGATGTATATCCGAGGTATGCGGATCACATTAGACCTAAGTTTTTAGAAGATTTCCGTTTGTTTGAACAGTTTGTGAATGAAGAAAAAATTGGGTCTATAGAAGTTGATCAATGTGAAATAGCCTATATTAATCATATAACTGCCGATACTATATGGAGCAATCATCATGATATATCGAAGGTATTTAGATTTTGGGATTCAGGAATTGAAAACGAAGTAGGGTTAAATTTTGAAGACTTGAACCTGAACGCTAGGTTTAGGTTATTAGATGACGATAATAAGTTTTTAGGAAGATTACATATATCAGTGCAGCCAGCTTCTTCAAAAAAAGGTGTGCCAATTTTTATATTGTCACTAACAGCAAGAGGAAAACCTATAGGTTCAGATATGGAATCAATATCAGATTTTATGGACAAAGGGCGTGAGTATATAGTAAGGGCGTTTACTGCAATTACTACGCAGGATATGCATAACGCGTGGGATAGAGAAATATGAGCGCAGTTCTTAGTGATTTGGCAGGCACTCAAAATGATTGTTATGGATTGTTTTATGCCGATGTGCCGCATGTTTTGCGCACATCTGGAGTAGATGTCAGAGAAGTTAGTTTGGCAAATAGAAGGAATAATTGGACATCTGCTGTTAGAGAATCTCTCAATAGAATGAGTTGTTTGCAAGACAACTGGGATGGTTATGATGCCAGTTCTATAGATTATAGCGTTCTTTTAGCTGTTGCAGACGTGATTTCCTCAATCATGCTACCTGAAACGCCGCCACCTACATTGATCCCAACTTCAAATGGTTCCGTCCAGGCGGAATGGCATATGCGCGATTTAGAGATTGAAGTAGAAATTTTTTCTTCCACTCGTATCGAGTTTTATATGAAAGACTTCAGATCAGGTGAAGAAGAGGAAAAAGAGTTGAGTATTGATTTTTCAACACTCGTTAGGGCTATAAATAAACTAACAAATCGCATCGGTTAGATATTATTTTCATGGATGATTTGTCGATAAGGGATAATTCCGACTTATTGAGACGTATACCTTTTGTGAAAGGTAGTCAGGTAGTTTGGGATGATAATGTAAAAAGATATAAGCCTTCATCTGCTGCGTTTAACAATACTACTGGTAGTAATTCAATGTCTATTGTGCTTGCTGAGAAGCTTGAGAAGGGACGAAAACCATCAGATGTTGTTATGGGATATGATAACAATTGTTTAATCTCATTTAAGGCTCGTGTAGCAAGAGAAAATAATCAGAGAATTATCCACGATGCGCTGCCAGATGAGCCTGCTCACGGAAGTGTGATCGGCGAGAAAAGCAAAAAAGTGAAGCGTGCTTTAGCTAAGGCGTCAGTATGGGTGGTTGAACCGGAAATAGGAAAATAACCTTTCTCTTTCATTGTTGTTGGCTAAAGATAAGCCAAAAAAGACACTGGGATTTCTGTTTTCACGGGAAAAGCAAAAAATTATTTATCCGTTCTCTTCGGTAATGATGCGGTTGGAAACGGCATTACACTTGCGGTGCGCCCCGTGGCGGGCGAAATTTTATTGGTTCCGCGCTTCTCTACTTCATCGATACGCAAGACAGAATGCAAGGGTACATGTGTGCGGGTGACACCCGCATACTCTGCTGCCAATCGTTCTTCGGTAGGGTCAACCACCAGTTCTGATTTTTCACCGAAGATCAGTTGTTCGATTTCAATAAAGCCAAAGACGTCGCTTTGACCAACGTAATGGGCATGTAATTCATAGACTTCGTCTTGATTGATAAAGACAATGCGGTAAATTGTTTTTTCTGCCATATTATCGTACCTCACTGAGCAGCGCTGACACCATGTCATCAGCTTGTGAGTAATAGTTATCCCCAAACAGGTTGAGATGGTTAAGTATATGGTAAAGATTATACAGGGTCTTGCGTACGGGATATTCCGCTGTTTTGGCATAATGATGCCAATAGGCATCATAAAACCGTGGTGCAAAGCCGCCAAATAATTCTGTCATGGCAATATCGGTTTCACGATCGCCATAATAAATAGCAGGATCAAAAATAACTGGCGCACCATTATTACAAACCCCATAGTTACCTGACCATAAATCACCATGCAATAGTGATGCCTGTGGCTTGTGGCAAAGTAATTGATCCAGATAATCGAGTAGCTCATGGGTTTTATCGATGAGCTGGCCATTACACCCTAAGGATATGTTATTGCTGACCAAATCGATTTGATAACGTAACCGGTGTTCACGATAGAATTCGAGCCAGCTATCGCAGGCTGTGTTGATCTGCGGGGTTGAGCCGATGGTATTATCGATATCCCAACCGAATAATACCTGGCTGTGGTGATGCATAGCAGCAAGTTGCTCGCCGAGCTGATCGATGCTGGTTTCTGGCATGGATCCAAGTTCAAGGTAATCCATAACAAGATAGCTTGTGCCATCGAGTTCGCCATGACAAATGGGTTTTGGCGCGAGTATGCTATTGCTCTTAACAATGGCCATCAGGCCTTTGCTTTCAGCAGCAAACATGCCGACAAAGCGAGCGCTATTGGTTTTTACAAAATAGTTTTGTCCCTTACCGCTAATTTTATAACTGTTGTTAATGGAGCCACCAGCAATAGCTTGGCAGTCTTGCAGAATAAAGACCTGATTTTGATTGTCGCTGATTTTCTGGCTCAGCACGTCACGTAATGCGGGGGAAACCATTATATTAAAACCCTCAGTTGGGCAGGGTAAAGTGTGCGTTTGTAGTGGTGCAGGACAATAACCATGCTGCCCCAGATGGGTCGTATCGCGTGTTATTTTATCAGAGTCCAGATGACGCACGCTGCCTTAAATTTTGGCAGCGCGGGGATTTTTGGAGGATAAGACTAAGCGCTTGCTGCGTCTTGAAAGTCTGTTGAAGCAAGTTTGTTGTCGATGGCTACAAGCAAGGTATCAAATGATGCGGCAAAGACATCAACACCTTGCACTTCAAGTTCTTCGGTGACGGCGTTAAGGTCAATACCCACTTCAGACAGCATGTTGATTTGGAAACGTGCCAGGTCTACGCCGTGTTCCAATGTCAGGTACGGATGACCGTGTGAGCGTACTGCATCGAAAGTGGCGGGTGGCATGGTGTTAACGGTGTCTGGGCCAATTAATGCTTCAACGTACAGTACGTCGCTGTAGTCAGGATTTTTGGTGCCAGTACTGGCCCATAGTAAACGTTGAGTTTGGGCACCCGCTTCACGCAGTTGTTGAAAGCGTTCGCTAGAAAATACTTCTTTGTAATTTTGATACGACACTTTTGCATTAGCGATAGCAATTTTGCCTTTTAATGAATGGGCTTTTTTATGCATGTCATCACCGCTCATTTTGGCATCGTCGAGCAGGCTATCGATAGCCGTATCGACACGGCTAATAAAGAAACTGGCGACGGAAGCCACTTTATTAATAGGCTTGCCTGCTTTGAGCCTGGCTTCTAGCCCACTTAAGTAGGCATCCATCACTGCTTCATGGCGTTGTGTTGAGAAGAGCAAGGTGACATTGACGTTAATGCCGTCAGCAATCAGCGTTTGAATAGCACCTAAGCCTTCACGTGTGGCTGGCACTTTAATCATTAAGTTAGGGCGATCGACACGCTGCCATAGCTCGCGGCCTTCGGCGATGGTGCCATTGGTATCATGTGCCAGGTCAGGCCCCACTTCGAGGCTAATCATGCCATCTTTGCCATTACTGGCATCGTAAACAGGTCGCAGCACGTCGGCAGCGGCTTGAATATCGTCAACCGCCAACGAAAAGAACAGTTCGCGTGAGGTAGCGTCAGGGTTTTCAGTACGCAATGCGGCAAGCGCGCCATCATAGTCGCTGCTGCCGTTGATTGCTTTTTCGAAAATAGACGGATTGGACGTAACGCCTTTCAAGCCATCATCCTCTACCAGCCGTTGTAACATGCCGGATGACAGCATAGAGCGTTGGATATTGTCGTACCAGACGCTCTGGCCCAAATTGCTTAGTGTGAGTAGCGGATTCATGTAAGTTTTTCCTTTTTCTTTCCTTAGGGAGTTTCTGATCTATTCATGAATTCGACTCTTGTACCTGAAATATCCAGCTTCTACGTCGCCTAAAGCGCCTACTGTTAGTGCAAACCTTGAATTTGAATATTTCATGCACAATCTACTTCATCCAGAATAGATCAGAAGCTCCTTGAGGTTTTAGAGTTGGCCTGACCCGTATCAGTTCCTTCACTATAACGGTCACTCTACTATAACGGTCACTCTACGCTATAACTTTAAAACAAGTGTCCCATTTGGATTGTAAGTCTGTATTACAGTATTGCTTGAATTTTGTGGCCTTAATCACGGAAACAGTGAATCAATTGGCGGATACTTTTATCCAAAGTCAGGGGTGGCACTGTTAAGTGAGGATGTAGAGGCGTAGAACGCCTGGAGGTTGTACACCATGTCCTATCGTCGTAATAGCTGGATGGGTATGTTGGCGAATATGATCCCCCTAGCTGTCATGGTATTACTGGTAGCGTCATTAGTGCTCACAGGCGGCAAGGCGAATGCTGAATACCCCAAGGGCACGGCGCAATTCCCCGCCGACCCTACGCTCAATAGTGCAGATACGATTGTCTTTGTCTCAGCAGCACAACTTAGTAATAGTGTTAGTAAAGACGCGATTGCTGCCGATAAACGCTATCTACGTGAGGTTGCTGAAATCGATAGTATCATCCGTTATAAATTGACCCAAAAATTGGGTTTTGGCGTACGGTTTGACGGTACCTCGCAAGATGAACTCTTGGAGCCAACCCTCTTTATGGGCTTTAGATCCCGTTGGTAATCCATCCATGTTGCTAGCTTGTTTTTTAAATAAGCTGGCGCAATGTAATCACACGAAATTTTAACTGTTTTCGCTAGTGATTATCGTTATGGCTATGCCCACCGTGATGGTCTTCTTTTTTGTGGTCTTCACCATCGAATACCCTGTCTTCAAGCAAATGTGGCATTGCTGCGGCATAGCGAGCAACGGCTTCAGCGGCTAAAAATTGTGGTAGCGCTTTGTCGGTATCACCATTTTCCACTAGTAATTTGCCTTTGGCTTCAAGTTCTTTGGCAATAAAAATCATCGTTTGGGTGTTGGCTTCATCGATTGCTAGACCCTTATAAAGCCCCTCACCTTGGTGTTCGGCAAGCTCGGCTTCGGCCCAAATAATAAGGCCAGGCACGGTTTCGACAACAGCTTTTGCCGGGTTTTTCTCGGCATAGCTAAAAGCCAGCGCAGAGTCGTCAGCTTGCAAGCCAGCGATAGCAGCAAAACCAAATAGGGCAGCAAAAGGGTAAAAAAATCGGCGGGACATGATCAAAATCTCCAGTATTATTGATTAGGGTCTGTTGACATTTCATTTTTGTCACTGTTGTGCCTGGAAAAGCGCCAATCAAGGCGCGAGGCGCGCGGTTTGGTTGTTCCAAATAAGCAACGAGCAACGCCGAGTGGCGCTTTTCCAGGCACAACCCGAAGGGCTGGGTTCCATTTCTCACCCCACTGCGTTGTCAGTCGCTTATGTAGAATAACTACACTACGCTTCTTCCGTCTTGTGGGGCGGAAAATGGAATTCCAGCAGTGATAAAAATGAAACGTCAACAGACCCTGAATAGAGTGCAAATTGGCGCGCAGTTTATAATAAAAAACCCATGGCGAGCTTATCGATATGCTGGCTATGGGACTAACCAAGGAGAGAAGGACTTTCATTTGGTTAAAATCAGTTTACCGTTACGGGTAAGGCGCAACTGGTAGAATTCGTTGTTGTGTGCGATAGCAAGGCATGGTTGTGTGCCGAGTAATTCGCGACTGCTGACGTGTTGCTCGGCATCTGGACACCGAATGGTTACGTCACGTCTTTTCATTTCTGGGGCGCTATTCATAGCGGTTTTTATCCTATTGTAAAAAATCCCGGGCTGGCTACTAACAGAGGAGTGAAAACTTGCTTGCTGGAAAAAGGGTTTGCTTACAGCATTAATCAGAGATTGTTAAGGGTTATTTGGTCAGAATCAGCTTGCCAGCACGTGTTAGCCTTAATAAATAGCGTTCACGGTTATGACGAATATGCAGCCGCGTATCGTCGCCAAGCAAGTCGCGACTGGTAACAAAAGTCGCTTCATCATTGGCATAAACAGTAATATTGCGGAAGCGGTTTGTTGGCTGCATGTGAATACCCCTGGCATTTGAATAAGAACGTTTATCAAATAGTAATGATTCTTATTATTAAGTCAAGGGTTTTTTCACGAATCGTCTATGCATAGTCAAGTTTCACCAGATCGGCTATGGTATTGGCCGTGAATCACTCTATTCGTCCATTGTTTGATATTTGCCTGCTACGTGCGGGACCGCAGCAACTGCCTTTCAGTTCGAGCTTGCTGACGTTTTGCCTGATTACGTATTTTGTGCTCGATGTGGCGCTGGCCAAGCTATCCATGCCCTTTATCGAGCCAATGATATTTGCACTGTTCGATATCGCGCTGATGCTTGGCTTTGTTTGGTTTTTACTTTCGTTTAAAGGCGATTATTCACGCTTTACGCAAACGGCGACGGCTTTTGCTGGCAGTGGCGTTTTATTAGGTATTGTCGCTTGGGTATTATTAAGTTGGCAAACGAGTTTTGTCGGCACTGAAAATCAGACACCCCTGCCCTCCTTATTATTATTGTTCCATCTTATATGGAACCTGGCCGTTATCAGCAACATCATTCGGCATGCCACTTCCATTACTATTGCTTGGGCATGGGGTGTAACTTTGGCCTACTTCTTTATTTATATGCTTATCATACGTTTAATTGCAGTGGCATTTTCT
>CAYUKF010000061.1:0-9347 GCA_964445215.1 uncultured Thiotrichales bacterium | reverse complement strand
TTTTTCGGCCAAACCGGGCCGATCGATTGCACATCTCGCACGTCGTTCATGGCTAAGATCCATTACCGCTTTATAAAACGGCAACTTCCCTCCATTCCTGTTCAGATAATAATTTATCAAGCTCAACTAAAATTAATAACTCTGAGCCGGTACTGTTTACGCCTTGAATAAATTGTGAACCCTCATCATTACCCACGGCTGGCGCTGGCTCGATTTCAGAAGCACGCATATAAACAACTTCTGCCACACTATCAACAAAAACACCGACTTCTTTATCGTCTACTTCCATAATCACAATACGCGAGCCATCATCAGGCTCACGATACTCTAAACCAAAGCGGGTTCTGGCATCGATAACCGTCACCACATTACCGCGTAAATTGATAATACCGAGGACAAATTCTGGTGCGCCCGGAACCTGGGTAATTTCCGTTACTTTAAGTACTTCTTGTACGGCCATGACACTGATACCGTACTTTTCTTCATCTAAACGAAATGTCACCCATTGCAATAGTGGATCTTGAATATCCTGATTAATAGGATCCTGGTATTCATCGTACGCGAGCTCAGCCATTGTCTTACTCCTTAACTCTATCGTGTCGTCAACACGGCTACTGCAAAACAGCTTGTTTAGTCAAAAAATCGACACATTCTCTACTTAAACACTTATAAGCAGAAAATATGCCATTACGTGCAAGGGACACAAGAAGATGCCGTAGAATTCTCGCTCTCTTCATTTTGCTCTCCAAGAATTGTTTCCAATACCCCCTTGAGGGGCGCACCTTGTAACAGGGTTGTTGCAAATTCATCACCATCGATTATTGCCGACATTTGTCCGACAAGCGTACCAGCCAACCAAGCACGTTGCGTGCGGTCACTGCGCCAGCACACCTCACGCGGGTCTAGGGTAACCACCTCTAGTATTTCGTCGCACACCAAACCCCATGCTGAATCATCAATAAGCACGACCTTGGTCACGCGTGTTTGCCATGATTCAATTTTATGCTGATATCGCTGAGGCACCAATATATTGGACACATCAACGATCTTTGAATTAGTACCGTTGTTAGGCCAAACACCGATAAAATGCTTGCTATAACCTGGCATAGGGGTCAACTCGGCAAACTGCCAATCGAGAATTCCACATAAATGTGTTAGAGGAATTGCTAACCTCAACTTCGCAATGGTAAATTCCAAGACTTCAAACGGCCTACGCGCCCAGTCTGGTGCGCCTTCGACATAATAATCTTCGCTATCATCAGCTAATGCATCATCAAGTAAGAATTCATTACTGCCAGGTTCAACGCCCCGCACCGGAGTGCAAGGTGCTTGTTCGTTAAGGGTGTTCTCTGGTGCTACGGGCTCATCGTCACTCATTTGCAAGCGTTCTTTACTCGATGAACTTTCACCTGGCGAAGACACATCGTCTTCACTAATAAAGAGCGACTTATCTTGCTTTACAGTGATAGGTATTTGGCTTTCAATCTGCTCGTTAATGTCGCTATCAACTGTGAACGAGTCACTCTCTGTGACACTTTCTAATAAGACATCAAAATAATTGTGTAAAGCCGTATCCTTGTCTGCCAATTGCCTGGTCAGTGGCGCTATGCCCCCTTGGGAGGCAAAATTATTTTGTCTCATGACATTGCCCTTTGTTGTACCCCAAAGCTCGATTCTGTCTTTTCTTGAGGGCGAGCGCCTTGTACTCCGAGGGTGCTTTTTAATATCCCCTTGTGAGGTGCACCTAACCGTAAATCATCAGTGAGCAATATCTCGTCCAATACGTCTGCGTAGGCCAGCGAACCACGAGAACGTGGATTAATCAGTGATAAGGGCTTGCCTGCTAGGCTGGCATCACGAAACTGCGTATCAACAGGGATTACATGCGGTGAAATGGCTTTGGCATAATTTTCACGCAGTGTACGCAGGCTATGGATCGATGCGCGTGTACGACGGTCAAACATGGTTGGCAAAATGGTATAGGTCAATTTCATGTGCCTGGCCTTAGTCACCATTGTCAGGGTATTCAGCATACGCTCCAATCCTTTCAACGCCAGAAACTCTGTCTGTACGGGAATCAATAAATGCTCACACGCTGCCAGTGCATTGACCATGAGTAACCCTAACATCGGTGGGCAATCAAGCAATGCGTAGTCATAATTGTCGGACAACTGTGCTAAGCCCTGGCTAATAACTAGCCCCTTGCCACCGCTAGCACCTATCTGGCGATCTAGCGTTGCCATTGCTGTCGCGGCCTGTATCAAGTGCAAACCGTCTATGGCTGTTTCCTGTACTACTGTATCGACACATTGAGGCCCATACTGAAATAAGTGATAGATACTGGTAGCGGACGTATCCGAGTCACCACCAAAATAGCTCGTCAATGAACCATGAGGATCCAAGTCGAGCATTAAAACGCGCTTACCACGTGATACTAATATGCCTGCTAAGGTGGTGACAGTGGTCGTCTTGCCAACACCGCCCTTTTGATTGGATACTGCCCATATTTTCATTTCACTACCCTCACATCCATTATGATGGCCAAGCTAAAAAATACCTGATAATCCAAAGCTATTGATTGTCGTAATATCTGGCTCTACTGTTGCACCCGCATCAATAATTATGACAACACGACGGTTATCTGCACGCCCCTGCTCTGTCTCATTGTTGGTTATTGGTCTGAATTCACCATAACCCGATGCTGTCAGTTGCAACGGGTCAATCCCTACACTGGCTATCAACCTAACAACACTTGATGCGCGCGCAGTAGATAACTCCCAGTTAGTGGGAAACTGTCGTGTACTGATTGGTATATTATCAGTGTGACCTGCAACCCTTACCGGGTAATCAAAACCACGGATAATATCTGCCAACTTCACTAATACTGGCTCTGCACTGCGTGCCAACACGGCACTACCACTGGTAAATAGAATGCGTGATTTCAATTCAATTTCCAGCGACAGCCCATCTTTTTTGACACTGACTAATTCTTGCTCAATCAGATTTTCTAAGGCATTTTCAATATTCTCAGCGATCTTATCGATATCGATTTGTTGTTCTTTTTCATGGATAAGGTGGGTCAAGGGCATACGCGGCAATTCAATCATCGCTGTATTAGTGGGATCAAAGGCTGACGGTTGACTACTACGCCCAACATTGACCGGGTTAAGACTACTCGCTGGCGCGCGAAACGCCGCCTCTAATGCATCAGACAAAACCCGGTACTTGCCTTCATTAACGGATGACACTGAATACAACACCACAAAAAAAGCAAATAATAAGGTAATAAAGTCAGCATAGGAGATCAACCATCGATCATGATTTGCTGGTTCCTCATGCCTATGTCGCCTGTTTGCTCTCATTATTTAAAAGGCCTGTTAACCCAATATGGATCGCAGCGACGGCGGCCATTTTTCCGCCCACCAAAGCACAGCGATCGCCGTGTACTTGTTGTACACAAGTAAGCTGCAACGTGCCCTCGGGGTATAACGCAGGTGGGCGAAAAAATGGCCCCGTCCCTTCGGGTTGCGCGCCAAATCTGGCCAGCCGTCGTTGCTCGTTGCTCATTTAGCACCACTAAACTTCTCTCCTCGCGCCTAGCCTGGCCAGATTTGGCGCGGCAACGCTGCGATCCATATTGGGTTAACAGGCTCTATATCAAATAACCTTGTAATTTTGTTTCAATATTGCGTGGGTTTTCGCCTTCGGCAATCGCCACAACACCTTCGAGAATCATTTCTCGAAGTCGGCTCTGTTGGTTGATATATGCCTTTAATTTGGCGGCAATCGGTAAAAAGAATAGGTTTGCAAAGCCAACGCCATAAATGGTCGCGACAAACGCAACGGCAATACCAGGGCCCAATTTTGACGGGTCTGCTAGGTTATTCATCACATGAATCAAACCCAGCACTGCACCAAGAATGCCCACTGTCGGAGCATAGCCACCCATACCTTCATAGACCTTTGATGCTTGCAGATCAAAATCTTCCTTCACCATGATGTCAACATCTAAAATGGCGCGTATCGATTCAGGCTCACTGCCATCTACTAATAGCTGCAACCCCTTGCGTGCAAAACCTTCTTTTTCATCTTCGACGATAACTTCAAGCCCAAGTAAACCTTCACGCCGTGCCACATTACTCCAGTTAACAATCTTGCCTATGTACTCTTCGAAATTAACCGGTGGCGGCTTAAATACCCAGCTGACGATACGCAATGAATGGGCGAAGATACGGACAGGAACTTGCAACATAATGGCGCCAACAGTTCCACCCATAACAATCACAAAAGCAGTGATTTGTACAAGCGAAGAAGTGTGGCCACCCTCTAGAACATTGCCACCAAGAATAGCGGCTAACGCAATAATGATGCCTAGTAAGCTAAGAAAATCCATAGGCTATCTCAAATTTTCCAAAACTGAATCAGCTTCATCCAATGAAAGATACAATCCGTAATGCTTGCTTTTGTAACGGCACTTGGCACACTGGGGGCAAGGCTACTGGTCATGTCCTGCGCCCGAATACTCATCCAGAATCCTCTAGGCAGTTTTTTGGTACTGCGTGACCAAACCCGGTACATCAAGAATCAATGCAATCTTGCCGTCACCGGTAATCGTTGCACCTGCCAAACCTTGAGTCCCATGCAAAAAAGCACCCAGGGGTTTAATAACGACTTCTTCCTGCCCAACCAATTGATCTACGACAAAACCAAATTGCTGTGAGCCTATATTGATAACCACTACATGCGCCATCTGAGAGGGTAACCCTGCTTGGCTATACTCTTTGACTAACCAATTACCGATATAAAGCAATGGCAGCGCCTGTTCACGTATGACAATAACGGGGTTACCGTCGACAACACTAATTTCGTTAATATCAACATGGAAAATCTCAACCACAGAAGTTAATGGCAAGGCAAAGGTTTGCTCTTGCAACACAATCATTAGTGTTGGCAAAATTGCCAAGGTTAATGGCAGCTTCAGTTTAATAATGGTTCCGCGACCCAACTCTGAATCGATGATGATTGAACCACCCAGCTTGGCAATACTCGTCTTAACAACATCTAGACCGACACCACGACCTGAGACATCTGATATTTTTTCCTTAGTCGAAAAACCCGCCATAAAAATCAAGTTATAGCAGGAACGATCGTCAAGTCGTGCTGCTGTCTCCTCATCCATCAAGCCTTTCTCAACGACTTTCTTGCGCAACACTTCAGCATCCATACCTGCACCATCGTCTTCAATGCTCAATAGAATATGGTCGCCTTGCTGCATGGCTGAAAGTAATACTTTGCCTTGACGTTCTTTACCCGCTGCTTCACGCACAGCAGGTATTTCGATACCATGATCGACAGAATTACGCACCAAATGGACTAATGGATCAGCCAGGGCCTCAACCATATTTTTATCCATATCGGTTTCTTCCCCCAATAAATCCAGTTCAATTTCTTTGTTCAAACTGCGGGCAAGATCACGAACCACACGTGGGAATCGACCAAATACCTTCTTAATAGGCTGCATACGTGTCTTCGTCACTGAAGACTGCAAATCAGAGGTAACCAAATCAAGATCGCTGACCGCCTTGGCCATACATTCATTCTCAGCTTCGGCTTGCAACGTCTGTAAGCGGTTTCTAACCAATACCAACTCACCTACCATGTTCATAATTTCATCAAGACGCTCAGTATCCACTCGAACCATGCTTTCCTTTTTAGGTGCCTTTGGTTTTGACTTTACTGCTACTTTGGTTGACGCCTCTGCCTTAATAGGTATAACAACCTTCTCTTCTGGTTTTTTTTCAACAGCAGGTTGAGCCTCAGCAGTCGCACCAGAGCTAATAGGTCCTGAACCATAAAGATCATCAAGCATGCTATCAAATTCATCTTCACTGATGTCATCACTCTGCTTTACTGATGCGACAACATCGCCACCGGAGGCTGAAGATTCTGCTGAGCCATGGAGATCATCAAGTAAAGCTTCAAATTCAGTATCAGTAATAGCATCATTAGCAGATGTATCATTCGTAGCCTGTACCCCAGGAGCTGGCTCTGGTGTAACAACCGCCATATCATTCTGTGGCTTAGCAAATGCTTCAAGTGCTTTTAATATTTTAGGATCAGCCGGCTCAGGTTCTTCACCGGTACGAACCGTATCAAACATGCTATTAACCGTATCCATTACCTGGAAAATAACATCCATAAGATCGGCATCTGCAACACGATGACCTTCGCGTAAAATGTTAAACACATCCTCCGCTCTGTGACATACATCAATCAGTGGCGCGATAGCCAGAAATCCAGCACCCCCTTTAACCGTGTGGAATGCACGAAAAACTGCTGCCAACAGATCAGCATCTTCAGGGGTTTTTTCAAGGTCGGTCAGCTGCTCAGCCAATAGCTCAAGTAACTCATCAGCTTCAACTAGAAAATCTTGTAAAATTTCATCATTTAGATCATAAGACATAATGCATTTATCCTTAAAAACCAAGACTCGATAACAAGTCATCGACTTCATCCTGACCGGATACTGCCGTTAACGACTTATGTCCAGGTATCTGTGGCCCTGCCAGCTCATCCCCTGAGCATGCATCAGATTTTACGTCACACCTTTTTTCATCATCACTTCCTGTCAAACGCAAGACTTTCATTAAGCTCAATTCAACATCCTCAATAAGCCTAATGACGCGGCCAATCACTTGGCCAGTAATATCCTGATACTCTTGTGCTATAAGTACCTCTTTTAATTTCACGCGCATCTCATCTGAATCAACTTCAGCTTGATTGAGAAATGTTCTTATCACATCAGACAGTGAATGAAACTCGTCTTCCGGCATATCGCCAGCAGCGTAACGCCTCCAAATTGATGCTAATCGTGCTGAACGATCGTGTAACTGGTCACAACGCGGCAAAAGCTCTTCAATCACACTAAGCGTTTTGTCTGCTGCTTGTTCTGTCATGGTAACAACATAGGTAAGACGTTCTTTTGCATCAGGAATGTCAAATTCCGTTGGGTTTGAAGCATTGTCCCCACCATCAACGCCCGATAGCGAGTCATGAAGGTTGCGCGTTAAATGACCAATAGAATTAAATAATTCTGTGCTGCGCACATTGGTGATATCATCAATAATTCTTAATGCTTCCTCTTCATTCGATTGCTCTAAAAACTGGACAAGTTCACGTGCCTTAAGTAGGCGTGTATCTTCTTCTATAGCATGATTTTTCATAGTGCTCCCTGCATCTTTTTACTTTTTAAGTGGCCTCAATACGTTCAAAAATTTTATCGATTTTTTCCTTCAACGTCGCTGCTGTAAATGGCTTAACAATGTAGCCATTGACGCCCGCCTGAGCAGCAGTAATAATCTGTTCTCGTTTTTGCTCAGCAGTCACCATCAATACCGGCATGCTCGCCAACTTAGGATCAGCGCGCACTGCTTTTAATAAATCGATGCCCTGCATACCAGGCATATTCCAGTCAGTAACCAAAAAATCAATACCCCCTTGCTGTAAAATTGGTAATGCTGTCTGACCATCGTCAGCCTCAGCGGTATTGTTAAACCCCAGATCACGTAATAAATTCTTGATTATTCGACGCATTGTAGAAAAATCATCTACAACCAAAATTTTCATGTTTTTATCCATTAATTGGTCTCCAAACTATTCTCTTTTTCCATTTCAGACGTTACTGCAATCCTTTCCTAACCAATTTGCCATTCTTGCCTTAAGCCTGATTAATGCCTGGCTATGAATTTGACTAACTCGTGATTCACTTACTCCAATAACGGCACCAATCTCTCGGAGATTAAGCTCTTCGTCATAATAAAGCGTTAATACCAATCGTTCGCGTTCCGGTAGACCAGAAATCCCCTCTGCCAGACAGCGTTTAAAGTCCTCTGCCAGTAATCCTTGATCAGGATTTGTTGATTTATCTGCTGCCAAGCTAGACATGGCATCTTCATCAACACCAACATCTTCAAAGCTCAATACACGGTGGCCACTGACGTCTTGCAACACTTTATAATAAGCGTTGAGATCTAGCTCCATTGCCTCTGCAACCTCATGGTCGCGCGCATCACGACCATGTTTATGTTCAATTTCGCGTACTGCTTTAGCCATCTCTCTGGCCTTACGATGCACTGATCGTGGCACCCAATCGCCTTTGCGAATCTCGTCAAGCATCGCGCCACGAACCCGAATACCGGCATACGTTTCAAAACTTGCACCCTGGCTAGCATCATAATTTCGTGCTGCCTCCAACAAACCAATCATCCCCGCCTGAATTAAATCATCCGCTTGCACACTTGCTGGCAGTCGACCTATCAAGTGATAAGCAATTCGTTTTACCAACGATGCATGTCGGACTATCACCTCATTCTGTTCCGAGCCGTTAGACTTTACCGATGCATACATTGCTGCGCCATTCATGACTGTGCCCCTTGAGCATACTGATCACCAATCAAGCGTTCCCAAAAAAACTCTAAATGCCCCTGAGCCTCGGTAGGTACAGGCCATTTATCGGCCTTTTGAGCCAAATTTTTAAATGCCATAGATGCTTTACTCCTAGGATAGGCTTCAACCAATGGTTTTTGTTTTTGTATTGCCTTACGTAAATATTCGTCATAGGGAATGGCGCCCATAAAATCGAGGGTGACATCAAGAAAACGATTGGTCACCGCTGTCAATTTTTTATACAAGGCTTGTCCTTCTGCTGCACCTGCGACCATATTTGTAATCACCCTAAATCGATTAACACCGTATTCGCAGCGGAGTGTTTTAATCATGGCGTAGGCATCGGTCATTGATGCAGGTTCGTCACACACCACAATGATCACTTCTTGTGCTGCCCGGGTAAAATTGAGCACCGATTCAGATATGCCTGCGGCAGTATCGATTAACATCACATCAAGGTCGGTATTAAGTTCACTGAACGCATTCACTAGGCCACCACGTTCTACACTCGATAAATCAGCCATCGCTTGCATACCTGAGGCACCCGGAACAATTTTCAGACCGCCTGGTGCGGTAACAATAATTTCTTCAAGCTCACATTCGCCACTCATAACATGAGAAAGGTTCTTTCGTGGATGTAAACCAAGTAACACATCCACATTAGCAAGCCCTAAATCAGCATCAAGCAGCAACACGTTCTTACCTTGACGTGCCATAGTGACGCCCAGGTTTATTGAAATATTGGTTTTACCAACACCGCCTTTACCACCCGTAACGGCAATAACACGTACTGGACCACTAGCATGTATCTGTCTCAAGCCATGTGCCTGATCATAGGGTGAATCAGTGGTAAGCATTAGCTGTACTCCCGCCAAGCACAATCGCTAATGCTTCCCAATCAA
>CAYUKF010000060.1:0-9362 GCA_964445215.1 uncultured Thiotrichales bacterium | reverse complement strand
GGTGAAACCATCATTATTACTGATCGTGGCACACCTAAGTTAGAAATCAGGAAAATCAGCAGGCAGCAAGTTAGCCCAATACAGTTATTAAAAGGCAGTGTCATTAAATATGATGTGGCAACCGCTCCTGTGGCCGTTGATGATTGGGATAGCGCATGATGCTGGTGATTGATACACATGTATTGGTTTGGTTTGTTAATGGCTCGGACGAATTATCAGCGACTGCCAAAAAAGCTATTGACGCGATAATGACCAAAGGCGGTGAGATTATTATATCTTCTATCTCCGCTTGGGAAATCTCCATGTTGATCGAGAAAAAACGCTTGGTTTTGAGTATGGATATTGAAAACTGGCTGGAACAGGTAGAACAAATTGAAGGCTTTCGGTTTATGCCGGTAGATAATGAGATTAGCTATAAATCAACGATGTTACCGGGAGATTTTCATAAAGACCCGGCTGATAGAATGATCGTGGCGACCGCTAGAAAACTTGCTGTTGCTTTGGTCACGGCTGATGAGCAAATCAGGGATTACCAACATGTTAAAACCATTTGGTAATTTTTCTTTGTTTGTACGCTGGAGCGTGGGGTCAAAGAAAAAGTGTTTAGCCAAGAAAGAATAATAGGATATATTGCATCAATAGTATGATTTTTTGTCATATATCCTGGAGGCTGTTTTATGGGTACAACACGCAAGACAATTACTGTTACCGATCAACAAGACAACTGGATTAAGGCACAAATTGCCGCCGGAGAATTTACCAATGATAGTGAATATATCCGCGATCTGATACGTCGTGATCAAGCCAGTCAAGCGGATATAGACGCCATTCGCGCCGCGCTCATTGAGGGCGAACAAAGTGGAGAGCCACAGTCCTTTGATGGTGATTTATTCAAACAAGAAATGCTTAAGGAAGCTCTGAACAAGTCATGATTGTTTTATGCTGGCTAAAAATCGTTCTGATTGACTTCGAAGATCGCAGCAATAGAGCGACTATTACCGCTCACTTCGAAGCCAATCAGAACGATTTTATCTCAGCCTAAATTCACCCAGACTTATTCAGAGCTTCCTTATAAAGCATGGTAAACATGCCTGAATATCGACTTGTGCCAAAGGCTAGGGAAGATATGGAAGCAGTTTGGCTGTACTCATTGGCACAATGGGGAGTGCAGCAAACAGAGCGATATATTGACGATTTAACGCAAGCATTTGGTTTTCTGGCGGCAAGCCCGAAGGCGGGGGCAGCTTGCGAGAATATCCGCGCAGGATATCGGAAATATTCCGTCATGCGCCATGTGGTTTATTATCGTGAGATAGCTTATGGCGTGGAGATCATGCGCGTTTTGCATGGCCATATGTTGGTCTCGCGGCACTTTTGAACAAGAGCAAGAAAATACACAGGGCGGATCTGGTTGACACACGGGAGCGTGGCAACGATAAAAGAACAATTGCGTACAAATATAGGTACAGGTACAATGAACTGTACCTTTTATAAGGAGTTGCTGTTATGGACACTATGAGCTATTCGGCATTTCGTAGTCGCTTGGCAGGCACTTTGGATAAAGTCAACAACGATCATAAACCTGTCCTGATTACACGCCAAAATGGTAAACCAGCGGTAGTGATTAGCCTGGAAGATTTTCAGGCTTACGAAGAGACGGCGTACCTCATGGCTAGCCCTAAAAATGCAGAACGTTTGAATCAAGCCATTACTGAGGTTGCGGCTGGGCAACTCATTGAGCGTGATTTGATAGAGGAATGACCTTATCTTGGGCTGCAACAGCATGGCAAGATTATCTCTATTGGCAACAAGCAGACAAGAAGATACTCAAACGTGTCAATACGTTGATTAAAGATATCCACAGACAGCCGTTCGAGGGTCTGGGAGACCCGGAGCCATTAAAACACAATTGGTCTGGCTACTGGTCGCGACGGATTAACCGTGAGCATCGCTTGATTTATAAAGTGACTGATAAGGTCATTATTATCGTTCAATGTCGTTACCACTATTAGGCGGCCTCTGCTGTGTTATGGACGGTTATCTTGTGACCAATATCCAGTTTCTGCGTCGCTTAAAGCGCCTACTGTCGCCTCAGGGCGCCTACTTTTGGTGGTGAAGCTGATTTAACCTGTAATCTGATCCGCCCAGACATACAAGAGGCTCCCTAAACGTGTGTAGATGCCTCGATTGAGATCTTTTAAGAGCATCAATAATGGATCTTTTAATTGCATTAAGGAGAATGTCAACAAAATAGTGGTATTGGTAAAACCACCATACGTATAGAGTATACGTCCAAAAAGGATATATGTATAATATATATATACTGTGTTAATATATATCGTACGCCTAAAGGGTACGAACAATGAAACAACACACACGCGATACTGCTGCCGTCTTTATGTCTGGCACATCACAAGCCGTGCGACTCCCTAAGCAATATCGCTTCAACACCTCGCGCGTATTGATCGAAAAGCAGGGTGACACGGTAATACTCACGCCTGCAGCGGATACCTGGGCAGACCTTTGCAAAGGTAAACCAGAAGACGTTCAGGACTGGTTGCAAGCAACTAGTGATGATGATCTTGGTTCGTTAGAAGAACGAGCGACTTTCAAATGACAACTATGTACATGCTCGATACCGACTCGTGCATTTATCTCATCAATAATCATCCAAAGATGCAGCCGCTAGCCGCGCTCGATGATTGCATGATCTCGGTGATCGTCCGGGGTGAATTGTTGTTTGGGTGCGAGCAATCGGTTTCTGCAACTGCGACGCGAAACTTTGCTAATCAAATTGCGCTCGCTGAATTAACGACCGACGTAGCCGAGCACTACGGCGAGATTCGCGCGACGCTTAAAAAGAAAGGCCAACTCATTGGCCCTAACGATTTATGGATAGCAGCTCATGCACGATGTTTTGAAGTAACACTAGTCACGAACAACACCAAAGTGTTTAAGCGTGTAAGTGGTTTATCAATTGCGAACTGGCTACAGGAGTAAAAGCAATATGACACCACAGCCCAAAACAAATTTAGCCATAATTGTTTGACCACTTGATGCCACACTTAATTTACACCCTCGATTATTGCGTTTTGCTACGATTCTGGCGCTGCCGTTTCACTCATCAATATGAAAAATAGCTTCGTATTTGCGCTCAATGGCTCCTACTTCAGTCTTGCTAAGTTGGTTGAATTCTTTATCGCATGCACGTTTTGATAACTTGCCGTCATTTTGATTGAGAAAGCGAATAAGCAGGTCAACCAGTTTATCCGGCATAGCTATATAGTTTTTGATGAAATCGTTTAATAGATCATACCTCGTTAAGTAGTCTGCCTCTTCAGGCAAGGTTTTGTTGACGGTTGCTTCGACGCATTCAAAAAAGAACTCAGCTTGTTTGGTGGCATCAAAATAGCGATACAGATCGATGGTCTCATTTAAGACTGCAACATTGTTTTTGTCGGTAGGTCGCCACTCAATCAGATCAAGCCTGGGTTTTGAATAATGTTCCAGCACTTGTCTATAATCATCAATGCGTTGCACAATGACGGCGGATATTGGAAAGACAAAACCTGTGGCAACAAAGCCTTTTTCTGCCAAAACATGATGAAACAGGTAGCGATGAATACGACCGTTGCCGTCTTCAAATGGGTGAATAAAGACAAAGCCAAAGGCAATCAGTGCCGCCATGATCACTGGGTCGTAATCACTCTTGCCAAGCAGTTGGTATGTTGCAATCAAGCCAGACAGAAGGCTTTGCAAATCCTCTGGACGTGCCGAGATATGAACAGGCATTGGTATTCCGGTGGTGCGGTCATGATCACCGACAAAGCCGCCTTCAATGCGTAATCCGGGCATAACAAAACGATTATCAGCAATGACAATGCGTTGCAGGGACTTTAACTCTTCAATCGTCAGCTTGCGCATCCCTGCCTCGCCAATGATCTTTCCCCATCGCTCAATGCGGCTATGAGGTGGTGTCTCTCCTTCTATGGTGTAGGATGCTTTTGAATCTTTTAGTAAAAGAAAAGCAGCTGCTCTGCTCAATAAGTCTGCGTGTAGTTTACCCATGTGGTCGATAGCGACCTGTGACAAATTCATGCCAGTAAAGTGATCAAGCTTTGTTGTTTTTCTGATCAAGGGACAAAATTCACGGGTTCCCGGCAAGTTATTGCGGACACGGTGGCGTTTTGAATTACGAGCAATCGCCGGATATTGCAGTGTGTCGTTAATGAGCGCGACAAAGTTACCCTGCGTTGTATCCTCGATAGCAAGTTCTTCGCCGCATAACCATTCGTACAAGAACCAGGTTCTGCGGCTATAAGCGCCTGTTGGCTGTGAACGAACAATGTCGATAATAGCTTGCGGCTTAATCGCCACAAACAAGGATTTGAGTACGGCCAGATCAATACCTTCATGCTTGAGTGCAAAGGTAAGGTGGCCATGCAGACTATCATCTGGCTTGTGCCTTGGCGTAAAAATGCGCCACCGCCCTTTTTCATGTCTCTTATGCTTTATTCCTATGGCGCAGAGATAATCAGGGGCGGGCACTAATAGCCCGTGTCCTGCGATCAGTGCCGCATATCCGGCAAGCGTTGATCCCTCTTCGAGTGCCGCAAAGGCGTGAAAAATCGTTACAGACCGTGAATTTTGATTATATTTTGGCATGTTCTTGAATTTCGATTGCTAATCACCATAGCGATCATTTCATGAAAAACGATTATTGTCTATGAATTTTAATTATATTAATAATATTTTATGAATTATGATTAATATGCTGTACCCCTCAGTTAGTAAGCCCTGTTAAAGACACTTTTAATTAATTCTTAGTGCTATTAAAAGGTCTTCTGAGGGAAGTGTCATGGCCAGTACGGCATATCCTATTCTTGCCGATATGAGTGCCGGTATCTCTGAATTGAAAAAAAACCCAATGGCGGTTGTTAATCAAGGAGATGGTGCGCCGGTGGCTATCTTGAATCGTAATAAACCGGTCTTTTATGCAGTGCCTGCTCGTGCCTATGAACTGTTGATGAGCCAGCTTGAAGACATTGAGTTGACGGCCTTGGTGAATGAGCGTGATGATCAGGCTGAAGTGACGATATCCATTGATGAGTTATAGCCTGGTTTTTAAAGTCGAGGCAAAAAAAGAATGGGATCGATTGGACGCGACGGTAAAAGAACACTTCAAGAAAAAGTTACTAGAACGCATGGAAGAGCCGCGTATCGAAAGTGCAAGGTTACGTGGTATGAAAGATTGCTACAAAATAAAACTTCGTCGTGTTGGCTATTGCCTGGTGTATAAAGTCAGAGAGGGTGAATTAGTGGTGGTAGTCGTCGCCGTTGGAAAACGCACTCGAAATCAGGTTTATCAAACGGCAATAAAACGGATTTAAAAATTATGGGGCTCTACAATGCCCACGTTAGATATGTCCCTCTTGCTCCGGCTGCGAATGTGGGTGAGAGAAGAACAGACTGTAGAGAGTGATCAGATTTTTATGTTTTTATCAGTTTAACGTCAATTTATTTCCAGTTTTCTCAGTCTATAGCGCAGGGCGTTGAACGAGATACCGAGCACTTTTGCGGCTTGGGTTTTATTATGTCCGGTTTGTTCCAGTGCTTTGAGAATATTGGCCTTCTCGGTTGAGTCGAGCTGTGCATCCAGATCGGTCGCGGTGTTGTCTGAATCTGTTGTGAGCAGATTGAGGTCGTGCTGGTGAATGTTGTTGTTTTCGCAAAGGGTCATGGCGCGCTCGAGAATATTTTCCATCTCTCTTACATTGCCAGGGAAATCGTGGTTTTGCAGAGCATGAATGGCGTCGTCTTGTAACATCGGCACATCAATCTGGTGGTTGGCTGCCAAGCACCTAAGCAGGTGTTTTGCCAGCTCGGCAATGTCGTCACGGCGTTGGCGCAAACTCGGCATAGCTAGTTCAATGACGTTGATGCGATAAAACAAGTCTTGCCTGAACTGGTTGTTGGCGACCAGAGTAGCCAGATTTTTATGCGTTGCGCTGAGTATTCTGACATTGACGCTGACTTCCTCGTTGGCGCCGACGGGGCGTATGGATTTTTCCTGTATCGCGCGTAATAGTTTCACTTGCATTGCTAGTGGCAGGTCAGCGACTTCATCGAGAAACAAGGTGCCGCCATGGGCGCTTTGAAACAGGCCGGGGTTATCGTTATGGGCGCCGGTAAAGCTGCCTTTTTTATGACCAAAGAATTCGCTTTCCATGAGCTCACTGGGTATGGCACCACAGTTGACGGCAACAAAGGGCTGGTCGCTGCGCGCGCTATGATCGTGAATCATATGCGCGGCAAGTTCTTTACCGGTGCCAGATTCGCCACTGATGTAGACAGGTGCCTGGCTGCGTGCAAGTTTAATTATGGTGCTGCGTATTGATTGCATGACGGTTGAGCTGCCCAGCAGTTGTTTTGTTGAGTGGACAGGTTTTGGTTTGCTCAAGCGCAGTGCGGTGTCAACCAGGTCGCGTAAATTGTTGAGGTCGATGGGTTTTGAGACAAAATCATAGGCGCCGGCTTTGAGGGCGTTGATCGCTGTTTCCATATTGCCGTAGGCAGTGATCATGGCAACGGGCGTGTTGGGATAATTACGCTGTATATGCTCGACCAATTCGATGCCGTTACCATCGGGCAAATTCATATCGGTCAGGCAGACATCGAAGCTTTTCTCGGCGAGTAATGATTTACCTTCGGCAATATTAGCAGCAGCCTGGGTGTGGATGCCCATACGTGCCAGTGTGATCTCCAACAGCTCGCGGATATCGGGCTCGTCGTCGACAATAAGTGCTATGTGTGCTTTGGATGTGCTGGCCTGATTCATTGTTAAGCAGCCTGATGTTGGTGCCGCGTGTCGGTAAAGTGGAGTCGAAAACAGGCACCAGTCTTTTTGCTTTGCGTCCCTTGTGCATCAGGAACGCTTTGTATGTAATGTAGATGTGACTGGTTATTGGTACATAACTCGCGCGCGATATAGAGCCCGAGTCCGGTGCCGGAATTATTGGTAGTAAAGAATGGTTCGAAAATTTTATCGAGCATGGCCTGGGCGATGCCCGGGCCCTGGTCTGTGACGTCTAATATAGGCAAATAGCTTTTGTCATCACGGCTCAGGTTTAAGCCTATTTTGACATTGTCAGGATCGGGTTGGCCGTGGCGCAGCGCATTGGCGCAAAGATTCCAGACCACCTGGTGCAGATGGCTAGGGTCGAAATTAGCAGTATACGAGGTGTTCCCCATGTTTTCGCCGGGCTTGCCCCGTGCTTGACACGGGGTGCTGGCGCTAGTGAGTTGAATGTTATGTTCATTGAGATTCATGCCTTGACAAAACTCAGTTTTGAATTGTTCAAGCCATAGTGCCAGATCAATTGTCTCGGTATGTGTCGCCTTACGTTGACTGAGTTGCATGACATTATCGACGATTTTATCCAGTCGCTTTGATTGTTGGCTAATAATATCGGTCAAACGTTGATCGTTTTGATGAATGTCTGCGGATTCAGCCAATAGCTGGCCAGCGTGACTGATTGCACCCAAGGGGTTGCGAATTTCATGGGCAATGCTGGCGGTGAGCCGCCCCAGGGAGGCCAGCTTTAGTTGCTGTGCTTGTTGCACAAGCGCAGTGTTATCCTCGAGAAATATGAGTGTGCCGGCATTTTCATCCTGTCTGCCGAGTTGAGCAAAGCGTGGGGTTAATTCGCCAGACCGTTGTGGGGTCTGGATGGTCTTCGGCTGATATTGTTTGTCTTTTTGCCAGTGCAGCAGTTCTTGTTTTAAATCAGGGTGCCTATCCAGACACCCGGCCAGACATTGCGCTTTGTTGTCATTATCTATGGATAATAATTCTCTCGTTGCCTGATTAATGAGCTGTGGTTGATTGTTGCTGTCGAGTACCAGCACGCCAGTTTGCAGGCGTTGAATAACATAGCGGGTTAATTGTTCCATTGTCAGCAGGTCGCTGCCACGTTGCTCTGCTAAATTTTCACTATTACGAATACGTTGGGCAAGATAAGTGGCGAGTATGGCTGTGGCGAAGAAGGTAATGCCCAAAATGCCGGCATGAGTCGTGCTGATCGTATGAAAATAAAAGGTATTTACAAGGACGGCAAAGCTGGCTAATGCGGCAAAAAACAGCGCGTTACGGCCAGTGCTAAGCACGCTGCCACCGGCGACAGAAACCGCGATGAGCACCGCAATATCACTACCGAAACCGCCCCCAAAGTGAGCTAATAGGGTGATTGCAATGATATCCGTGACAACATGAAGGGTGACTTGCTTATTGAAACCAGGTGTTTGTGTTGCAATGGTGCGTAAATAAAACAGGCTGAAAACAAGATAACAAACACTGATTACAACGAGTGGTGCTGAATTGATGTCGCTGAATAAATTGTGGTGATTCTCAGTTATCAATAGCGCGCACAGGCTACTGCTTATGGCCAGGCGGTAAAAATTGAACAGTTGCAGCGGACGCCAGGTGTTGCTGGCATTATCTTGGCCGCTTGCGGTGTCGGCTTGACGCCGGTCGGGGCCGCTATAATTCGATGGCGTGTTGGTGCGTGGCCAATAATTGGCTTTTGTACTCATGGCTATAGTGATCGGCCGCAGCCAAGCAAGTGTTAACCATGAGGCTTATAAAGTCTGACAGGTTGCCAGAATTAGCGCGTGCACTCGCTATTATCAGGTGGGCAATAGAAATGCCCGTTTTCTGCTACAGCAGTCTCTTTGGGCAGGTGAATGCCGCAGGCTTGGCACTGAACGAGATTGCCACTGAGTTGTTTGTCTGGCTTTGCAGCTTGTATTGCAAGCGTATGTCGCCGTTGCTGGATAGCGCGATAGACTCGAAAGCCAAGCCAAATCAACAGCGCAAGAATAATAAGCTTAGTAATGCCCATAGTTTCTAGAGCCTGTTAACACGATAAACATGGCAGCGACGGAGGCCATTTTTTCGCAGGACAAGGCGCAGTGAGCGCCGTGTACTTGCGGTACACAAGCGAGTTGCAACGCAGGACTGCGGAAAAATGACCCCGTCCCTTCGGGTTGCGCGCCCAATCGGGTCATGCAGCGTTACTTGTCGTTCATTTAGCACCATTAAATCTCTCTCCTCGCGCCTCGTACCCTAAGAGCCTGCCCCGTGCTTGACACGGGGGCACTTCCTGCGGCGCGCCTGGCCTGGTTTGGCGCGCAACGCTGTCATGTTTATCGTGTTAACAAACCCTAAAACGATCTTTTCACTGAGAATACAGCTAAAGCTAATAAGGCCTGTCGGTAGGGTGTGTCGGCGATATTGGCCAATGCTTGACTGGCCTTATCAGCCTCCTTGGCTGCGCAGTCGGCAGTGTAGGTGATGGCGCCGG
>CAYUKF010000059.1:5902-9378 GCA_964445215.1 uncultured Thiotrichales bacterium | reverse complement strand
GCAAACCCGCAGCGGTACTCCTACGGGTCGACCTGCGGTCGTTCTGGCTCTGCTGCGCTGAGCCAGTCGAACCCCTGATCGATTTAGTACACTATCATGCGCTAATTGTGGTGTTCAGCCAGTCGGCAAGCGATCCTATGTAGGCCGCTTTGCCACGAGGATAGTGGCTCTATCATTAGGTAAAGCAACAACGCAGAGGGGTCGCTTGCCGACTGGCCCGAAGGGGGCGTCCCAAAAAATACCATTGCTGCGTTGCACGTTTTACGAAGGGAACAACCCTTCGTTGCAAAGTGCGCCTTGCTCTGGTGTTTTTTGGGGCGCTCTGAACACGACAATTAGCACATGACAGTGTACCAAGTTTAAATCTTAGCCCCCTTAATGAAAAACGAACCCTATCGGATCCGTTTGTATTTGGCTGGGGGACTAGGATTCGAACCTAGGTTGGCGGAGTCAGAGTCCGCAGTCCTACCACTAGACGATCCCCCAGTATACGCGCCCTCAGGATGCAAAAAGGCACCCACGTATACACGGGGGTGCCTTCAAGTAATGCGCTAATACTGCTAAATGAATTAACGTTTTGAGAACTGTGGTTTCTTACGTGCTTTACGCAGCCCGACTTTCTTACGCTCTACTTTGCGTGCATCACGCGTAATGAAACCCGCTTTACGCAATGGCGAATGAAACGTTTCATCGTATTGTGCTAAAGCACGAGCAATACCGTGACGAATGGCGCCAGCTTGGCCACTACCACCACCACCTTTAACCAAGACGTTAACATCAATGCTATCAGCAACGTTAACAGTCTCCAGCGGCTGACGCACAATCATACGTGCAGTCTGACGACCAAAATAAATGTCCAATGGGCGCTTATTAACAGTAATCTCACCCTTACCAGGCTTAATTGACACACGCGCACTCGACGTCTTGCGGCGTCCGGTATAAAACTGGGTTTGTTGTGCCATGTTCAGTGTCTCTGCTTAAATATCTTGGGTTAGATTCAGGAGGTTATATTTCAAGTGGTAAAGGCTGTTGCGCACTATGTTGATGCTCTGGGCCTGCGTAAACCTTGAGCTTTTTCATCATAGCGCGTCCCAATGGGTTACGTGGCAACATCCCTTTAACCGCCTTAATAATAATCTGCTCTGGTGCTTTTTGCTGTAGATCAGCAAAGTTAATGGTCTTGAGGCTACCAATATAACCCGTGTGATGCTGATAAAGCTTATTTTTAGCCTTGCTACCGGTCACTTCGATTTTTTCAGCATTGACCACAACGATATAATCGCCAGTATCAACATGCGGGGTAAATTCAGCTTTATGTTTGCCACGCAGACGGCGAGCAATCTCAGTAGCCATGCGACCCAAAACCTTGCCGCTAGCATCGATAACGAACCAGTCACGCGTTACGGTCTCTGACTTTGCACTAAACGTTTTCATTCACTTATCCGAAGGAGGGATGTCCAAAAAGGTGGCGAATGGTAGCCCAGATCCCAGTCAATTACAAGAGCTTATCAACTACGCCCTCGGGGCACAATGTATTCAAATCTGTAAGCGTGCTACTGGACGGTCGTTTAACAAGTGTTCGTCAATAATCTCATCAACATCCTCATTATCAACGAACGTATACCAAGTCTCACCAGGGTAAATAACCATGACCGGGCCTAAATCACAGCGATCCAGGCAACCTGCTGTATTAATACGCACGCGGCCTTGACTAGACAAACCCAGCTCTTTAATGCGCTTTTTAGCATAATCACGCACCTCGTCTGCATTGTGATCCTGACAACAGGCTCTGCCATCTTTGCGCTGATTGGTGCAAAAAAAAACATGATGTGTGTAAAAGCTCATACGGCTTGCTCTGTAAATAGTCCCTAGCACTCAAATAGTGCTAGCCAGTATACTCTGCTAAACCCATAAACTGTCTACCAACTCATGTCTTCTCAACGCCATTACTCACGCCTGGATCAGTTTCTCTGCGAAGCCGGAAATCTCTTGGTGGCAACAAGTTCTTGGCAAGCCAAGGCAAAAACCCCTAATACCACGCACCGCGCCAACCCTGCCGCTGAAATTAGTGAAAATCCGCTGGATGAACGTGAAAAAAAATTATCCGCAGCATTAATGCGGGTTAATCATGCGGGTGAAGTTGCTGCTCAGGGATTGTATCTTGGCCAATCACTCAGCGCCAAATCGAGCGCCACCAAGCAACAAATGCGTGATGCCGCTACCGAAGAAGGTGATCACCTGGATTGGTGTGCACAACGTCTTAACGAACTTGGCAGTCACCCTAGCTATCTCAATCCACTTTGGCATACTGGCTCGATAATGATTGGCGTTATCACAGGTCAAACGGGGGATCGCTTAAGCTATGGCTTTGTTGAAGAAACCGAACAGCAGGTGATGAAACACTTGCAAGAGCATTTAGCTGAGCTACCGGCACAAGATGAAAAAAGCCGTGCCATACTGCAACAAATGCAACATGACGAGGCCGAACATGCGGCGGCGGCACGCGCATCAGGGGCTGAAGATCTGCCCAATGCCGTTAAAAAATTGATGGCGCTTTCAGCAAAATTGATGACTGTCAGCGCACGCTATATTTGACGAGCCTGAGCTGGCACAAACCCATTAAGACTCTGCTTCATTCGTACTTGGTGCTAATGGCGGATGATAGATAATCTGTACCTTGTTTGAATCAGGGTCTAAGCAATAGCAACTATGCGCGCCATCTCGATGTGCTTTAGGTTTGGCTACAATCGGCACATCATTCCCCACCAAAAACTTAAACCATTCAGTCACTAGCTCCGGACTGTCGACAACAAAGCCGATATGATCTAATTTTTGAATGCGACTTGGGTTTGGCTCACGACGCGAACGATGCAAGGCCAAGCTATCATGGCCAGACGTTAAGTAGACATTGTCGTCATCAGGGCGCCATTCAACCGTCATACCTAATACATCAACATAAAAGCTTTCGCATTTTTCCATGTTAATGACGGACAAGGCGACATGATGTAGTCGGCCAGCAGATTCAGGGCGTTCCATTATTCTCTCCTCTCTCTATTATTTTATTTGCTGCTACGCTCTCTCAGGGTTCTATATCCCCAAGAGCTATCGGACTTAGGCTGCTACGTAGCGGCGGCTGTTTCAATAATTTCGTAATCGTGGCTGATGGCAGCCGCTTGCGCTAGCATAATCGACGCTGAGCAATATTTGTCGGCCGACAACTCAACTGCACGCTTAACTGATTGCTCACTCAGCCCATTGCCACTGACAATAAAATGCACATGAATCTTGGTAAATACCTTAGGCACTGCGTCGGCACGCTCGGCGCTCAATTCTGCTACGCAGTCTGTCACTGCTTGACGCGATTTTTTTAAAATATGTACCACATCATAGGCGCTGCAACTGCCCATGCCCAAAAGCAATAGCTCCATCGGCCGCATACCTAAATTACGGCCACCGCCATCGGGTGGGCCATCAAT
>CAYUKF010000059.1:3713-5802 GCA_964445215.1 uncultured Thiotrichales bacterium | reverse complement strand
ACAATCGAGCGCTTTCTTAGCCATTGCCATCGCCGACATTACAATAATAAAAATATCATCATTCACGCAGGAGACAAACCTGATGTGCTCTATTATATCGTCAAAGCATCTGTCACCGTACTAATCGAAGACGATGATGGCCGCGAGATTGTACTCGCCTATCTTAACGCTGGCGACTTCTTTGGCGAAATGGGCTTATTTGATAATGACGCTAAACGTAGCGCCTGGATCCGCGCACGTGGCGTTTGTGAAATCGCCGAAATCAGCTATGACAAATTCCGCCACCTTGCCAAAGACGACCCAGAAATCCTGTTTCTACTAGCATCACAAATGGCCGTTCGTCTACGCCGCACCAGCAATAACGTCGGCCGCCTCGCTTTTATGGATGTTGCCGGCCGTGTTGCCGGAACCTTGCTTGAGCTGACTAAACAACCCGATGCCATGACTCATCCTGATGGTATGCAGATTAAAATCACTCGCCAGGAAATAGGACGAATTGTCGGTTGTTCACGCGAGATGGTCGGACGCGTATTGAAAACGATGGAGTCACAAGGGTTAATTACAGCGCGCGGCAAAACGATGGTTATCTTTGGTGCACGTTAAGCAATCTCTGATTACACACTACAGCCGCACAAAACCCGAGATGCTTAACCAAGCGGTTTAAATAAAGTCTGTAATTGATCCCCCGGATCGTCTGCGCGCATAAAAGCTTCGCCCACTAAAAATGCGTGCACATCATTTTCGCGCATACGCAACACATCATCACGAGTATGAATGCCGCTTTCGGTAATCACCAAACAATCTGTAGGAACACGATCCAGTAAATCCAACGTGGTTTCCAGGCGGGTATCAAAGGTACGTAAATTACGGTTGTTAATACCGATCAGTGGCGTATCCAGTTGCAATGCTCGATCAAGTTCTTGTGCATTGTGTACTTCAACCAAAACATCCATATTGAGATTATTGGCTGTTATCGCCAACTCATGCATTAATGGATCGCCTAAAGCGGCGACAATCAGCAAAATAGCATCAGCGCCAGCAACACGCGCCTCATAAATCTGGTAGGGGTCGATCATAAAATCTTTACGTAACAAAGGCAGGCTGCATGCAGCGCGCACTGCTGATAGATACTCCAGAGATCCCTGAAAAAAGTCGACATCTGTCAGCACCGACAAGCATGCAGCGCCAGCACTTTCATAGCTCTTTGCGATAGTTACCGGGTCAAATGTTTCTCGCAGCAGGCCTTTGCTTGGCGATGCTTTTTTAATTTCGGCGATAACTGCTGCATCACCTGCGTCAACACGCGCACGCATGGCATCATAAAAACCTCGTGTCGGCGCAAGGTGCTCTGTCTGCGATGCCAACATTGCTAATGGTCGCTGCTCGCAAGCGATTGCCAGTTCTTCTACTTTACGTGCAAGAATGCGCGTTAAAATATCAGGCGTCTTTGTATCGCTCACGAACACTGGTCTCGTAACGTGCCACTGATTTCAATCAACGCAGCCAGCTTTGCTTTAGCACCACCGTTTGCAATACACGTACGTGCTTTATCTATTCCGCCTTGCAAGTTATCGGCAAGACCTGCGACATAAATCGCTGCGCCCGAATTAAGCAAAACAATATCTAGTGCTGACCCTGGCGCATTAGCAAAGACTGCATTAATTTTCTCCAGGCTTTGCTCGGCATTGTCAACTGCCAAGCTGGCAATGTCTGCGCGCTGAAAACCAAATTGTTCTGGGGTTATTTGATAGCTGGTGATTTTATTATTGTTCAATTCACACACATTGGTGGCACTGCCAATACTGATCTCATCCAAACCATCGTCAGCATTAACAACCAGCACATGACGGCTACCCAGGTTTTTTAACGTTTGCGCCAAAGGCTCTAACCAGTCTTTACTGAACACGCCTAGGACTTGGTTTGGTGCAGATGCCGGGTTCGTTAATGGGCCAAGCAAATTAAAGATCGTGCGTACCGCCATTTCTTTACGCGGACCAATGGCATGTTTCATTGCGCTGTGATACATCGGCGCAAAAAGAAAACCGACGCCGACTTCATCGATACAGATTTCGACTTGCTCTGGGCTTAA
>CAYUKF010000059.1:0-3613 GCA_964445215.1 uncultured Thiotrichales bacterium | reverse complement strand
TATAAAATTACGTAGCAAATCATGGCCGTGCTGACTCAAAATCGACTCTGGATGAAATTGCACTCCTTCAACCAAATCAATTTTATGGCGTACACCCATGATTTCATCCAGTTCGCCATACTTATCTTCAGTCCAAGCTGTGACTTCAAGACAGTCTGGCAAGCTGTTTGGCGCTATCACTAAGGAATGATAGCGCGTTGCCTGAAAGGGGCTCGGTAAACTAGCGAATACGCCCTGATCATTATGGTGAATCATCGAGGTTTTGCCATGCATGATTTGTTTGGCATGAACAATCTTACCGCCATAGACTTGACCAATACTTTGATGCCCCAAACACACGCCCAATATCGGCACCTGACCAGCAAAGTGTTCTACCACCTCTAACGAAATGCCCGCTTCATTGGGTGTGCACGGGCCTGGCGATATAACGATGCGATCAGGCTGCATTGCTTTTAGCTGGTCAATATCCACTGTGTCATTGCGGTGAACATGAACATCCTCGCCTAACTCGGCCAGATATTGCACCAAGTTATAGGTAAAAGAATCGTAATTATCAATCATCAACAACATGGTTTAAATCCTGTACGCTAACGATTATTCATCTTAGTCAGACGGTTCATTGCTATTAAGTCCCGCCTTAGCCAGCGCAACAGCGCGAAAAATAGCGCGACCCTTACTCATGGTCTCTTGCCATTCGCTACTGGCAATACTATCTGCAACAATTCCTGCGCCAACTTGAATATGCAAAATATTGTCTTTAATTATCGCCGTGCGAATGGCAATGGCGGTATCCATATTGCCGTTCCAGCCAATATAACCCACAGCGCCTGCATAAATGCCACGCTTAATAGGTTCTAACTCCGTAATAATTTCCATTGCTCGTACTTTCGGTGCACCACTAACAGTGCCGGCAGGAAAAGTAGCACGCAGTACATCATAAGCATTAAGTTCAGGCTTTAACTCACCCATCACATTAGAGACAATATGCATAACATGTGAATAACGCTCAATTAACATGTTCTCGGTCAGCCTAACTGAGCCGGTGGTGGCAACACGGCCCACATCGTTACGGCCAAGATCAATCAACATCAAATGCTCGGCACGCTCTTTTGGATCAGCTAACAACTCTTGCTCAAGCTGTTGATCTTCTAAATCAGTTTTGCCACGTTTGCGCGTGCCAGCGATAGGTCGTACGGTGACATTGCCATCCTCGTAGCGTGTCAAAATTTCTGGCGAAGAGCCAACAATATGGAATTCGCCCATATCAAGGTAATACATATAAGGTGATGGGTTGAGACTGCGCAAGGCGCGATATAACTGAATAGGCGCAACATCGAACTCAATCGATAGTCGTTGTGATAACACCACTTGCATAATGTCACCATCAACTATGTATTGTTTAGCTTTATCAACTGCTAACTCAAAGTTTTTTTGACTAAAACCTGAGACAAAATCTTTTTCATGTACTTGTGTATCACTAGATTGTGATGGTGTATACGCCAACGGTCGTCTTAAGCGCTGGCATAAATTATCTAAACGCTGTTGCGCGTAACCCCAGGCATCATCACGATCGAGATCGGCATAAACCACCATATAAGCCTTGCCGGCAAGATTGTCAAAAACAACCACCTCATCGGACACCATAAGTAAAATATCGGGGTTAGCTAAGGGGTCATTATGCTCCTTGTGAGCCAGGCCAGACTCAATCTTGGGCTCGATATAGCGAACAGTGTCATAACCAAAATAGCCAACCAAACCACCATTAAACCGAGGTAAATCAGGCAAATCAGGTACCCGAAATCGGGATTGAAATGATTGCAACCAAGCCAGTGGGTCAACAACAGTTGTACGCTCTATGACATGCCCTTCTTCAATATACTGAATATCATGACCATCAACACGAACATAGCTGCGGCAAGGCAAACCAATAATGGAATAACGACCCCATTTTTCGCCACCTTGCATGGATTCAAACAAATAGGAGAACGGGGCGTTAGCCAACTTAAAATAAACGCTTAGTGGCGTATCAAGGTCTGCGTTAAGCTCGCGCATAAGCGGGATACGGTTATAACCTTGACTCGCCAGATGCTTGAATTGTTCGTATTGCATCGCTAACTAATCAGGCCGCTTTGGTAAATAACCCGGTTAATTCCGTCATGCTGTCTATCACTGCATCCGGATTAGAATCTCTAATATCAATGCCATGGTTGTAGCCGTAGGTCATACAGATAATCTTAAAACCCGCAGCACGTGCTGCTTTAACATCGCTAATGGAATCACCAATCATCATTGCTTCGTTAGCAGGCACCGAGAAATGGGCGGCGCCATGTAATAACGGCAGGGGATCAGGCTTTTTCTTAGGCAGGCTATCACCACTGATGACGATTTCAAAGTCATCATAAATATCCAAAGCCTTGAGCAAAGGCAGTGTAAACTGTGCTGCTTTATTGGTCACACAGCCAAGCTGAATATTGGCGCTCTTGAGATAATCGATACCTTCTCGCACACCCGGATACAAGGTGCTACGCTCACAGGTGTTGGCTGCATAGAGTTCAAGGTACATCGGATAAGCCTTGGCGAAGAGCGCATCATCTGGCTCACCATGCAACTGGCCGATTAATGCGCGACGGACGAGACGTTCAACACCATTGCCCACCCAGTGGCGCACCTTGTCTTCACCATGTTCCGGCATAGCCAAGGCTTTCATCATTTCATCAACACAATAAGCAAGGTCTGGTACGCTATCGACCATGGTGCCGTCTACGTCGATCAATATTGCCTTGGGTAAGCTTTCAATCATGGCTTATAAAAACTAATTCCGTGCACGTGCGATTTCCGCACGCATTTTATCGATAACTGTTTTGTAATCATCTGCGCCAAAAATAGCCGAACCCGCGACAAAGGTGTCAGCACCTGCTGCGGCAATATCATAGATATTATCAGCTTTAACACCGCCATCAATTTCGAGGCGAATGTCGTAACCGCTGCCATCGATCAATTTACGCGCTTCACGCAGCTTATCCAAAGTTGAGGGAATAAATGACTGACCACCAAAGCCGGGATTAACCGACATCAGGAGAATCATGTCGACCTTATCCATGACATGCTGCAAATAATGCAGTGGTGTTGCTGGATTAAATACCAGACCAGACTTGCATCCGCGTTCACGAACCAACTGCAATGAACGATCAATATGTTCGCTGGCTTCTGGATGGAAAGTAATATAGCTGGCACCGGCATCAGCAAAATCACCAATAATACGATCTACCGGTTTGACCATAAGGTGCACATCAATCTCAGCTGTGACGCCGTGCTTACGTAGCGCATCGCAAACCAAAGGACCAATGGTCAGGTTTGGCACATAGTGATTATCCATCACGTCAAAGTGAACAATATCAGCCCCAGCTTTAAGTACATTATCGACTTCTTCGCCGAGCCGGGCGAAATCAGCTGAAAGAATTGAAGGAGCAATTTTTGCGTCTTGCATAGTATTTACCATCGTTAAGGAGCCTCTGATTTATTCTGGACGAAGTAGATTGTGCCTGAAATATTCAGATTCAAGGCGTAAATCGCAGGCAATAGTAGTGCTATTGCCAAGATTTACAACGCAGAA
>CAYUKF010000058.1:7528-9557 GCA_964445215.1 uncultured Thiotrichales bacterium | reverse complement strand
TTGGCGCAGGCCCCATTGTTATTGGCCAGGCCTGCGAGTTTGATTACTCTGGCGCCCAAGCGTGTAAAGCCCTCAAAGAAGAAGGCTATCGCGTTGTGCTGGTTAACTCAAATCCTGCCACCATCATGACAGACCCCAGCATGGCCGACGCCACTTATATTGAGCCGGTCGACTGGCGTGTCGTTAAACGTATTATCGAAAAAGAACGACCTGATGCTATTTTACCAACCATGGGTGGGCAAACTGCACTTAATTGTGCGCTTGATTTGGCTCGTAACGGCGTGCTCAAGCAATATAATGTTGAATTGATTGGTGCTAACGAAGACGCCATTGACAAAGCCGAAGACCGTGATCGTTTTCGTATGGCGATGGATGCTATTGGTCTTAACGTGCCGCGTTCTTATATCGCACATAGCATAGAAGAAGTTTTAGAAAGACATGCTGAAATTGGTTTCCCAAGTATTATTCGGCCATCGTTTACCCTTGGTGGTAGTGGTGGTGGCGTTGCCTATAATCGTCAAGAATTGACTGAAATTTGTGCCCGTGGTTTTGAATTGTCACCGACTAATGAACTGTTAATTGAAGAATCAATTATTGGTTGGAAAGAGTTTGAAATGGAAGTGGTGCGTGATAGCAAAGATAATTGCATTATTGTTTGTTCTATCGAGAATTTCGACCCGATGGGCGTGCATACGGGTGATTCTATTACCGTTGCGCCAGCACAAACACTAACAGATAAAGAATACCAATTATTGCGTAACGCATCGATTGCCGTATTGCGTGAAATAGGTGTTGACACTGGCGGGTCAAACGTTCAATTTGCCATTAATCCTCAGGATGGCCGCCTTGTAGTGATTGAAATGAACCCGCGTGTCTCGCGCTCGTCTGCATTAGCATCAAAAGCGACAGGGTTTCCCATCGCCAAGATTGCGGCCAAACTTGCGGTGGGCTATACGCTGGACGAGTTGCACAATGATATTACTGGCGGCTTAACACCAGCCTCGTTTGAACCTAGCATTGATTACGTCGTCACCAAAATCCCGCGTTTTACCTTTGAGAAATTTCCGCAGGCCGAAGACACACTGAGCACACAGATGAAATCGGTCGGTGAAGTCATGGCAATGGGTCGTACCTTTCAAGAATCATTACAAAAGGCTATGCGTGGTTTAGAAATTGGCGTTAATGGTTTCGATGAACAATATGATCATTCGCAAGCAGATGTTGCCGATCAAATTCGCAGTTATTTGCGCCTGCCACGGCCGATGCGTTTATGGGTGCTTGGCGACGCCTTGCGTGCTGGTTTCTCACTGCAAGAGTTGCACGAGATTACTCATATTGATCCTTGGTTTTTGGCGCAAATTGCCGATTTGATCGCGGTTGAACAGGTGATAGCAGGAAAAAACTTACTGGACATTGATGCTAACTTATTACGTAAATTTAAGCGTAAAGGATTTTCTGATAAGCGACTGTCAAGCTTGCTTGCTTGTAAAGAAAGCGAAGTGCGTACATTACGCGATAAGTTAAGCGTACATCCTGTATTTAAACGTGTCGACTCCTGTGCCGCAGAGTTTGCCACAACCACGGCTTATCTGTATTCATGCTATGAAGATGAATGTGAAGCAGCACCCAGTGATAAAGAAAAAATTATGATCTTGGGTGGTGGTCCAAACCGCATTGGGCAAGGTATTGAATTTGATTATTGCTGTGTTCATGCTGCTTTAGCCTTGCGTGAAGAAGGCTATGAAACCATTATGGTCAACTGTAATCCTGAAACCGTGTCGACAGACTATGACACGTCTGACAGATTGTACTTTGAACCACTGACCTTAGAAGATGTGCTGGCAGTGATTCGTGTCGAAAAGCCCAAGGGCGTTATTGTTCAGTACGGTGGTCAAACACCCTTGAATTTAGCGCGTGCGCTAACGGATGCTGGCGTGCCAATTATTGGCACCTCAGCCAATGCTATAGACAAAGCGGAAGATCGCGAACATTTCCAGCATATTGTCAATGAGCTTGGTTTATTACAACC
>CAYUKF010000058.1:5511-7428 GCA_964445215.1 uncultured Thiotrichales bacterium | reverse complement strand
GTGTGCGATGGTAGTCATGTCACGATTGGTGGCATCAT
This sequence comes from uncultured Thiotrichales bacterium, assembly GCA_964445215.1. Lineage (GTDB taxonomy): Bacteria > Pseudomonadota > Gammaproteobacteria. The sequence goes on along the minus strand of CAYUKF010000058.1, from coordinate 7,390 downwards.
GCAACATATTGAACAGGCGGGTGTTCACTCAGGTGATTCAGCCTGTTCTTTACCGCCCTATAGTCTAAGCGACGATATTCAAAGCGAAATCAAACGTCAGATGCGCCAATTAGCACATGCATTAGGTGTCATTGGTTTAATGAATGCACAGTTTGCCGTTCAAGGTGATAAAGTTTATTTAATTGAAGTCAACCCACGTGCATCGCGTACAGCGCCGTTTGTGTCTAAAGTCATCGGCTATTCATTGGCTAAGGTGGGTGCCTTGTGTATGGTGGGTAAGACCTTGGCGCAACAAGGTGCTGACAAAGACATCGATGCACCGTATCACGCAGTGAAAGAAGCTGTATTTCCTTTCGCTAAATTTCTCGGTGTTGACCCTTTGCTGGGGCCAGAGATGAAATCAACTGGTGAAGTTATGGGCGTTGGCCGCAGCTTCGCTGAAGCCTTTGCTAAGGCACAAATGGCCGCAGGTAATTTTCTAACAGCGGGTGGTCGTGCCTTCATTAGTGTCAGAGACGCTGATAAACAGCATGCTGTAGAGATTGGTCGCGATCTTTCCATGTTAGGTTTTGAATTGCTTGCCACCAGCGGAACAGCGAAAGCGCTTGAGAAAGTTGGCTTAACGGTTGAGACCGTATTAAAAGTAATAGAGGGGCGTCCTCATGTGGTTGACAGGATAAAAAATGAAGAAATTTCCTTTATCGTTAATACCACAGAAGGAAAACAAGCCATTGCCGATTCTTATTCTATTCGGCGTGAAGCCTTACAGCACAACATCCCCTATACTACGACAATTGCTGGCGCACGTGCCAGCTGTATGGCAATGGCCAAAGGCAATAATTATGATGTCACTGCCTTACAGACATTGCATGAGGAATTGAATTAATGCAAAAAGAACCCGTCACCTTAAAAGGCGCAGAACGTTTGCGTGTAGAGTTACATCAGTTGAAGAGTGTTGATCGCCCACGCGTTATTGAATCGATAGCGACTGCACGTGAGCATGGTGATTTAAAAGAAAATGCCGAATATCATGCGGCAAAAGAGCAACAAGGTTTTTTAGAAGGGCGTATTCAAGAAATCGAAGGCCGTCTTAGCCATGCTCAGATTATTGACGTGGCGGCGCTTGATCCAGGCGATAAAGTCGTGTTTGGTGCCAAGGTGGTCTTGATTAATGAAGCGAATGGCGAAGAAGTTCTTTATCAGATTGTCGGCGACCTGGAAGCTGATATCAGTAAAAGTTTGCTCTCGATCAACTCTCCCGTGGCACGCGCACTTATTGGTAAAGAGGTAGGTGATATCGCCACCGTTAATGCCCCTGTCGGTGAAATTGAATACGAAATTAATTCTGTCAGCTACGATGATTAAGTATGTCTTCTAATTTTAGCTTGTCTAAGCTCAATTTAGGCGAACGTATTCTATTAACACTTTGGGTGGGTGGCACCTGGGTTATTGGCTATATCGCGACACCTGTCTTATTTAATGTACTTGAGACTGATCGACAATTGGCTGGCACCATTGCTGGTGAGATGCTACGAGCGATTCTCACGATCGGTTTGATATGTGGTGTTATGCTATTAATCAGTGGCGCGTTAAGTGGCTTAAGCACCGCATTTAAATCATGGCGTTGGTGGTTGATTGTCGCTATGATATTGCTAACATTAGTTAGCCTATTCGGTGTTCATCCAATAATTGCTGAATTAAAGCTGCAAAAAGAAATCATGGATGCTCTCGAATACAAATCCCAATTTGGCAAGCTACACGGCCTGTCATCGATCCTTTATCTTGTTCTTAGCTTTTTTGGCTTGCTTCTCATCGTCTTTGGTTTGCGACGCAGCTCCCCAGACAGTGACTAATAAAATTAATGTTACCTATAGAAAAA
>CAYUKF010000058.1:0-5411 GCA_964445215.1 uncultured Thiotrichales bacterium | reverse complement strand
TGCGACGCAGCTCCCCAGACAGTGACTAATAAAATTAATGTTACCTATAGAAAAATATAATAAATTATTGATATTTATAAATTTTATTGGTTTCGCACTGATTATACGGGGCATTGTTAGTTTTTTTTTAGGTGAGCCCATCAACATAAGGCTGACAATTGCCGGTGTCGTCATTTTATTGATTGGAATTTATCTCTCGCGTAGAGAGATGCCTAAGCAGTGATTGGAAAAGTTGCTTAGCAGGACGCTATACTAACTCGCTTTTTCCTCTTTAGGATTCTTTCCCTTACGTTTCTCTTTAACTGGCGTGTTACGTTTTGGTTTGCGGCGCTTGGATGAATCGTTCTTTTCATTAACGCGTTTAATTTTTAATTGTTGACCACAGACCCATGCTTTTTTAAGATCCGTATAGATCTCTTTTGGCATGTCATTGGGTAGATCGATGATGCTGTGATCATCAAAAATTTGTAGTCGGCCAATAAATTTACTGTCTATTCCTGCTTCGTTAGCAATCGCACCAATGACATTGGATGGTTTGACATTATGCTCGTGTCCCACTTCAATGCGAAATGATTCCATGTCTGCTGTTTCAGCATGAGGTTTCCTTTTTGCTTTGCGCTCACTGTTGCTATCTCTGTCTCGGCTTCTATCGCCGTCACGCACTCTTTTCCCTTTGGAGCTGTGATCCCTTTCATTTTCGCGGTCGTGGTCGCGATGCCGTGATGGCCGTGCAGACTCCTTCTTAAGCAATAAGGCTGTATCGCCTTGTGATATTTTTGCCAGGGCTGCGGCAATTTCAATGGCAGGGATATTATGTTCATGTTGGTATTGTTCTAACACTTGCTGATATAAATTAAGTTCATCGTTGTTGGCAAGTGTGTCGGTAATGCGCTGTTTAAAGGTGGCGATGCGTTTATTATTAATGACTTCGGTAGAAGGCAGTTGCATCATTTCCATTTTTTGTTTTGTTGCGCGCTCAATGGTATTCAACATACGACGCTCACGTGGGGCAACAAATAAAATCGCATCACCGGAACGACCTGCGCGACCAGTACGGCCAACACGGTGAATATAGGCTTCGGCGTCATACGGAATGTCGTAATTGATAACGTGTGAAACACGCTGAACATCGAGGCCACGTGCAGCAACGTCGGTAGCGACAACGATATCGAGCGCGCCTTTCTTAAGTTGATTCACGGTGCGTTCGCGTTGTTTTTGTATGATGTCGCCATTGAGTTCTGCGGCGGCATAGCCACGTGCACGCAGTTTGTCAGCAAGTTCGACAGTGGCTGTTTTAGTACGAACAAAAATAATGACGCCATCAAATGTTTCTGCTTCGAGAATGCGGGTAAGAGCATCGAGTTTATGTGAACCGCTGACCAGCCAATAGCGTTGACGAATATTTTCTGCTGTCGTGGTTTTAACCTTGATGGTGACTTCTTCAGGGTTGTTCAAATATTTTTGCGCAATCCGGCGAATGACTTTCGGCATGGTGGCGGAAAATAAACAAATCTGACGGCTGTCAGGTGTTTGTTGCAGAACCCATTCGACTTCCTCAACAAAGCCCATACGTAACATCTCATCAGCTTCATCAAGCACCAGGGCTTTCAGTCCGCCTAATTTCAAGGTGCCGCGACGCATATGGTCGGTGACACGCCCGGGAGTGCCAACAACAACATGCAGGCCGCGTTTTAGCGCGCGAATTTGTACGCCGTAATCTTGTCCGCCGTAGATAGGTGCAACATGGAAGCCTTTAATATGACTGGCATAACGTTGGAAGGCTTCAGCAACCTGAATGGCCAATTCACGTGTTGGCGTCAACACCAATACCTGGGTCTCCTTGCGCCGCACATCGATTTGCGACAGCAGTGGCAGGGCGAACGCAGCCGTTTTACCTGTTCCTGTCTGAGCCTGACCAATGACATCACGATGTTTGAGCAGGTGTGGAATAATAGCCGCTTGAATAGGCGAGGGTGTTTCATAGCCAATGACTTGTAACGATTCGAGTACATTTTTACTCAAACCGAGATCGCTAAATTGGATAGTGTCTTTTGGCTGTGATGTCATGGTTTTGCCTTGAGGTAAAGTAGTATGTGAATAGGGGATAGAATACAAATATTGCTACGACCTACGTGGTAGGTAGTTTAATTGTTGGTTTTTTGGCTGCTCGATAATAGATGAAGACACGGCCAATATTTTTTACTGAAGCGCATTGCACGCGCTTAGCAATTTCAGTGTCGACATGCTTACGCGTATCGCGCTCACCATGATTGATTTTTACTTTGATTAATTCATGGGTGTTCAATGCGATATCAATTTCATTGATCACATTATCAGTGAGGCCGGCATTACCTAAGGTGACAACAGGCTTTAAATTATGCGCCAAAGCGTTAAGATAGCGGCGTTCTTTTCCAGTAAGCATTAGATATGAATACTCCAAACAAGCATGACCCAATCAGGGCTAAAAAGCACTTTGCACCCCGAGGGCACGCAGCGGTTTCGGCGAGCCCATTCAATGGGGTTAAGTTCGAGCTAGCCCTGATACTCGTCATTGGGCTTATACTCGAACGGCTCTTTCCTCACCGTATTGAAGCTTTTATCATGCTCGTTGGCTATAGCTTGCTGGCGGCGGGGTGGATAATTTTGCGTGTGCGTAATGTGCTAAAACAGACATTGGAGCTCAAGGTCAAACAGGCGGAGCCTTAATGACCAAAACAAACTCAAACGTCAAGCCGCACATTATGCCAGGAATAGGGCGTCAGTGCTATGTCTAGTCGTGCCAGTAAGACACGTTGGTTGCAACGTCAGGAAAAAGATGAGTACGTTAAACGTGCTAAGGCTGAGGGGTATCGTTCACGTGCCGTCTATAAATTAGCAGAAATTAATGAGCGTGATCGTATTCACATTCAGGGTAAATTGATCGTGGATTTGGGCGCTGCCCCTGGCAGCTGGTCGCAATTAGCGGCAAAATGGTGTCAGCATAAGAGCGATATCATTGCACTCGATATTTTGCCTATGGATAGCGTGGCCGATGTTGAGATTATTCAGGGTGATTTCACCGAAAATACGGTGTTTGCGCAGTTAATTAAGGCTATTAATGGGCGTGAAGTAGGGCTTGTTCTTTCTGATATGGCCCCCAATATCAGTGGGGTAAGCTCGGTAGATCAGCCAAAATCGATGTATCTGGCGGAGCTGGCTCTTGACTTGGCACGGCAGGTGCTTGGTAAGAAGGGTAACTTTGCTACTAAGCTATTCCAAGGTGAGGGGTTTGATGAATATATGCGTGAGGTAAGGGCAAGTTTTACTCACGTGAAGGCGCGCAAACCTCGGGCATCGCGTTCGCAATCTAGAGAAGTGTATTTAGTGGCCAAGGGATACCGAGGAACTAGCGGTTGAATTACGGTCTACATGAGTACGAATATCGGTAGTTTTAATTGATTTTGATGTTATGGGCAGAAAATCCCCATGCAAACGGTGCAAACGATGTAAAGTTTGCATACACTAGCAATTGTATATATGAAATAGGGTACTAACTTTGAGCGATATGGCAAAAAACATTATTCTTTGGGTGGTCATCGCAGTTGTATTGATGTCTGTCTTTAATAATTTCGGGCCGCCACAGGTGCCGGTACAGCAGTTGACCTATTCTGAATTTCTCAGCGAGGTGCGTAAGGGCGCCATTACTGAGGTGACTATTCAGGGGCGCACCATACAAGGCAAGCGTGATGGCGGCGATAAATTCATGACCTACAGCCCGAACGACCCCAAATTGGTTGATGAGCTTGTTAACAACGGCGTACAAATTAGCGCTGTGCCACCTGAGCGTCAAGGTTTGTTGATGCAAATGCTGATTTCCTGGTTCCCGATGTTGTTGCTGATTGGTGTGTGGATTTTCTTTATGCGCCAGATGCAAGGCGGTGGCGGTGGCCGTGGCGCCATGTCGTTTGGTCGCAGCAAGGCACGTTTGCTCGGTGAAGATCAAATCAAGGTGACATTTAATGATGTTGCTGGTGTTGACGAAGCCAAAGAAGAAGTCGGTGAGTTGGTCGAGTTCCTGCAAGCGCCTGAGAAATTTCAAAAACTGGGCGGAAAGATCCCACGTGGTGTGTTAATGGTGGGTTCGCCAGGTACGGGTAAGACTTTGCTGGCCAAGGCCATTGCTGGTGAAGCCAAGGTGCCATTCTTTAGTATTTCAGGTTCTGACTTTGTTGAAATGTTTGTTGGTGTCGGTGCGTCACGTGTGCGTGATATGTTTGAACAAGCCAAAAAACAAGCGCCTTGCATTATCTTTATTGATGAAATCGATGCAGTAGGCCGTAGGCGTGGCGCTGGTCTTGGCGGTGGTCACGACGAGCGCGAACAGACACTGAACCAATTACTGGTAGAAATGGATGGTTTTGAGGGCAATGACGGTGTGATTGTTATCGCTGCGACTAACCGTCCTGATGTGCTCGACCCGGCCTTATTACGCCCAGGCCGTTTTGATCGGCAGGTTGTTGTGCCCTTACCTGATGTGCGTGGCCGTGAGCAAATTCTTAAAGTGCATATGCGTAAGGTGCCGCTTAGCGATAATGTCAAACCAAGCATCATTGCGCGTGGGACGCCAGGGTTCTCCGGTGCTGATTTGGCCAACTTGATTAATGAGGCCGCTTTGTTTGCCGCACGCGGCAATATGCGTGAAGTTGAAATGGAGCACTTTGAGAAAGCCAAAGACAAGATTATGATGGGTGCAGAACGCCGTTCCATGGTGATGAGTGAAGATGAGAAAAAGCTTACGGCATATCATGAATCTGGCCATGCCATTGTGGGTTGGTTGGTGCCCTCACATGATCCGATCCATAAAGTAACAATTATTCCGCGTGGCCGTGCCCTGGGTGTCACCATGTTCCTGCCTGAGGAAGATCGTTACAGCTATAGCCGTGAGCGCTTGGAAAGCCAAATCTCAACTATGTTTGGTGGACGTATTGCTGAAGAAATTATCTTTGGCTCAGAGGCGGTGACCACAGGTGCGTCTAACGATATTCAGCGCACCACTGAAATTGCTCGTAATATGGTGACCAAATGGGGCTTATCAGACAAACTTGGCCCGTTGACTTACAGTGAAGAAGAAGGCGAAGTATTCCTTGGTCATTCTGTTGCGCAGCACAAAACAGTTTCAGACGACACAGCGCGCTTGATCGACGAAGAAGTGCGCGTGATTATTGATCGCAACTATCAGCGTGCAGAAAATATGTTAAAGGATAATGAAGATAAATTGCATCTTATGGCAGATGCACTAATGACCTATGAAACGCTTGATCATTCGCAGGTGGGTGACATTATGAATGGTAAAACACCACGTCCACCCAAGGATTGGGATCAAACCGACCCTCCCTCATCAGGCAAGATTGTTGACGATGTTGAAGATAAGC